>CAXUEN010000073.1:0-9003 GCA_964249945.1 uncultured Caulobacteraceae bacterium
GTCGCTGAGCGCCGCCGGCGCCCTGGCGCTGGACGAACTCGCCGACGAGCTGCTTGGTGCGTCGGCCGGTTCCCAGCGTGACGCCGACGCCCTGCGCCTGGCGGACAGGTTCCGGGGCGGGGAAGGGGCGCAGACCTTCGCCCTGCTGCTGGACCGGCTCGGCGAACGCCTGCACGCCGCCACCCTGGCCGCAGCGGACGCGGGCGCGGCCGAAGCCTGGGCCGGACTCTGGCGTCGGACGGCCGAGCTGCCCGGGCGGGTGGAGGCGCTGAACCTGGACCGCGCCGATGTCTTCTGGAGCCTGCTGGCCGAGCTGCGCGCCACTGTCCGCCGAGAAGGGCCGGCGGCATGCTGATCGACAGCCACGTCAACCTCCACGCCCCCGCCTTCGCCGAGGACCGGGACGAGGTGATCGTCCGGGCCCGTCAGGCGGGCGTAGGCCTGATGCTCACCATCTGCGACCGCCTGTCCAATTTCGCGACGGTGGAGGCGATCGCGCAGGCCCAGCCCGACATCTGGTGCACCGTGGGCGTCCACCCCCACGAAGCGAAGGACCACCCAGGCCTGGAGCCGAACACGCTCATCGACCTCGCCCGAGGCCCGCGCGTGGTGGGGATCGGCGAGACGGGGCTCGACTACCACTACGACCTCAGCCCTCGCGCGCAGCAGCGCGCCGTGTTCGCCGCCCACATCGCCGCCGCCCAGGAGAGCGGCCTGCCGCTGGTGGTGCACGCCCGCGAGGCGGATGGGGACATGGCGCAAATGCTGGAGGACGCCCATCATAGGCGATCCTTCAGGCTGCTGATGCACTGCTATACCAGCGGGGTGGAGCTGGCGGCCCGCGCGGCGGCGCTCGGCGCCTGGTTCTCGGTGTCCGGCATCGCCACCTTCAAGGCGGCGGAGGACGTACGCAAGGTGATCGCCGACATGCCGTCCGACCGCATCCTCGTGGAGACCGACTGCCCCTACCTGGCGCCCGTACCGATGCGCGGGCGGCGCAACGAGCCCGCCTATCTGCCTCACGTGCTGGCCAGGCTGGCGGAGGTGCGCGGCTGGTCGGTGGCCGAGGCGCAGGCGCGCACGACGGACGCCTTCTTCACCCTGTTCGACAAGGTCCCCCGCCCATGAGCGGCCGCCTGCGCTTCACCATCCTGGGCTGCGGCTCTTCGGGCGGCGTGCCGCGGGCCGACGGGGTATGGGGACGCTGCGATCCCGCCGAGCCCAGGAACCGCCGCTCGCGCTGCTCGATGCTGGTGCAGCGGACGGCCGCGCAGGCGGACGGGCCGGAGACCACGGTGCTGGTCGATACCTCGCCGGACCTGCGCTACCAGACCTCGGCGGCGCAGGTGCGACGGCTGGACGCGGTGCTCTACACCCACGACCACGCCGACCAGGCGCACGGCATCGACGACCTGCGGGTCTTCTTCCTGACCAGCCGCCGGCGCACGCCCTGCTACATGGACCCGGCGACCACCGAGACCCTGATGCGGCGCTTCGACTACATCTTCGAGACCCGCAGCGGCTATCCGGCCATCTGCGAGCCGCGGATGCTGCCGCCGCACGATCGGCCTTGGGCGATCGAGGGGGCGTCCGGCGCCATCCCGGTCCTGAACTTCGACCAGGACCACGGCACGATCCGCTCGGTCGGCTACCGCATCGGGCCGGTTGGCTACTGCAGCGACGTGGTGGCCCTGCCGCCGGCCGCCATGGCCGCGCTGGCGGGGGTGGAGGTCTTCATCATCGATGCGCTCCGGGACACGCCTCATCCCACCCACGCCAACGTGGCCATGGCGCTGGACTGGATCGCGGAGCTGAAGCCCGAGCGCGCCATCCTGACCAACCTGCACAGCGACCTGGACTACAACGAACTCCGCGGCCGCCTGCCGAAGGGCGTGGAGCCGGCGTACGACGGCATGGTGATCGAAACGGACAGCTGACTCTCTTTTCCCCTGCGAAGCGGGGGAGGAGAACCACACGAAGTGTGACGGAGGGGGCGTCGCCGCCGTTGCGGTCTTAATCGCCTGCCGCGTCGCCCCCTCCGTCACGGCGCTTTGCGCCGCCACCTCCCCCGCTTTTGCAGGAGAGGAGAAAACCTGATCATTCTGTGTTGTCGTGCGAAGACCCGACCGGCTAGGGGAAACTCGGGGGCGCGATCAGCGTCGACGGCGCATAGGCGGTGATCGAGGCATGACGGAGCGCGCCTACATCCGCCGCCCGGAACGACATCCTTGATGGACGTCAAGCTCGTCGTCGCCCTGGCCGGCATCCTCATCGCCACCATGACCACCCAGCTGAACTCCCTGGTCAGCGGCGCGGCGCTCGCCGACATCCAGGCGGGCCTGGGCATCAGCCACGACCAGAGCCAGTGGCTGTCCAGCCTCTACATCACGGGCGAGGCCATCGGCATGTCCATGGCGCCCTGGCTGTCGGTGACATTCAGCCTGCGCCGCTTCGCCCTGTTCGCCATCGGCCTGTGCTTCGCCTCCTCGCTGCTGATCCTGACCAGCTCGAACCTCGCCATGCTCTACAGCTTCCGCCTGCTGCAGGGCGTGTCGGGCGGCCTGACCATCCCACTGCTGATGGTGACAGCCCTGCGCGCCCTGCCGCCCCCGATCCGCCTCTACGGCCTGGCCGCCTACGCGCTCACCGCCACCTTCTTCCCGGCGCTGAGCACGGGCGTGGCGGCGCTCTGGGTGGACGGGCTGGACTGGCGGTTCGTGTTCCTGCAGGTCATCCCGCTCTCCGCCATCAGCGCGGTCCTGGTCTGGTACGGCATGCCCAAAGACCCGCTGCAGCTGGAGCGCTTCCACAAGGCCGACTGGCGCGGCGCGCTGCTGATCGTCATCGGCTTCGGCTCGCTGACCACCTTCCTGCAGCAGGGCGACCGGCTGGACTGGTTCGACTCGCCGGTGATCGTCGTCCTGGGCCTGCTGAGCGTGGTGGGCGTCGGCCTGCTGCTGGTGAACGAGTGGTTCCACGAGCTGCCGCTGATCAAGCTGCAGCTGCTGGGGCGGCGCAACCTCGCCTACGGCGTGGCCATCCTGCTGCTGTTCGTCATCGTCAGCCTGTCCTCCTCCCAGCTGCCGACGAGCTACCTGGTCGAGGTGCAGGGCTTCAGGCCCCAGCAGGCCTACATCATCACCGCCGAGATCGCCGCCGGCCAATTGGTGCTGCTGCCGCTGATGGCGCTGCTGCTGAACATCGCCTGGGTGGACTCCCGGGTGGTCAGCTTCGTGGGCATGGCCTTCATCCTCGCCGCCTGCCTCGGCGACGCCTACGTCACCAGCGCCTGGAACGCCCGGCAGTTCTTCCTCTGGCAGGGGCTGCAGGCGGTGGGGGAGCCCATGGTGGTCATGCCGCTCTTGATGATGGCGACCAACACGGTGATGGACCCGTCGGAGGGACCCTTCGCCTCCGCCCTGGTCAACGGACCGCGCTCGATTGCGGAGGCGACCGGCGTGTGGCTGACCGAGCTGATCATGCGCCGGCGCGGCGGCCTGCACTACAACCGCCTGGTGGACCAGTTCGGCGGGCGCATGTCGCGCCTGACCCGGCTTCATGGCCTGGGTGCGCCTAACGGCGCCAGCCTGCCCGGCGGGGGGCTGGACCTGTCGGTGATCTCGAAGGCCTTGCGGACCCAGGCCCTGGTGATGACGCTGTCGGACACCTTGCTGATCCTGGGGGCCATGACGGTGGGGATGATGGTGATCCTGCTGGTGCTGCCCGAGCGCACCTACCCGCCCCGCATCGTCTTTGCGAAGGATTGAGGCGTGAGCGACGACAAGCCCCATGACCCCCGCTCGACAGGCGCCGAGCCGGAGGAGAAGCCCGACGACGAGAAGGCCGGCGACAAGAAGGGCGCTGGCAAGGCGAAGAAGCCGCCGGTCTGGCCCTTCATCGTCGCCGCCGTGATCGTGATCGGTTTCGTGGGCGTGGTGCTGGTGAGCCTGTTCCTGCCCCATTCGGTGGTCGGCACCGACGACGCCCGCGTCGCCCTGCACTTCGCCACCGTCGCACCGCGTGTGTCCGGCCAGGTGGTCGAGGTGGCGGTGAACGACAACCAGCCGGTCCGCACCGGCCAGCTGCTCGTGCGGCTGGACGATCGCGACTACCTCACCGCCGTCCAGCGCGCAGAGGCCACCCTGCAGCGTGACGAGGCCCAGGTCGGCGACGCCTCCGCCCAGGTGCGCCGCCAGCCGGCCCTGATCGCCCAGGCCCAGTCCACCGTCCCGGCCGCGGAGGCCCGGCTGCTGCTCGCCCAGCAGAACGCCCGCCGCTACCGCAACCTTGCTGCGACCGGCGCCGGCACCCAGCAGGACCGCCAGCAGGCGGAGTCGGCCCTCAAGCAGGCCCAGTCCGACCTGACGGGCGCCCAGGCCCAAACCGTCGCCGCCCAGCAGCAGCTGGCGATCCTCAAGGCCGACCACGATGCCGCGGAGGCGACGGTGCGGGAGGATCGCAGCCAACTCGTCCAGGCCCGGCTCAACCTGTCCTATACCCGCGTCACGGCGCCTCTGGACGGACTGGTCGGCCAGCGCACGGTGCAGGTCGGCGACTACATCGCGCCGGGGGGCGCACTGATGACCGTGATGCCGCTTCAAGCCGCCTACATCGAGGCCAACTACCGCGAGGTGGCGCTGCGCCACGTGCGCCCGGGCCAGCACGTGCGCATCCACCTGGACGCCTACAATGTCGACCTGGACGGGGTGGTGGACAGCCTGGCGCCGGCCACCGGCGCGACCTTCGCCGCAGTCGCGCCGGAGAACGCCACCGGCAACTTCACCAAGATCGTGCAACGCCTGACGGTGAAGGTCGATGTCCTGCCGCACCAGCCGCTCGCGCGGCTGCTACGCGTCGGCCTGTCCGTGGAGACTTACATCGACACCCACCTGGCCGACGTCGCAGCGGCCGAGCGGCGGCGCCCGGCGACGTTGCGGTGAGCGCGCACCGCCCAGATCCTCTCTCCCTGAAGGAGGGGGACCAGCGGAGCTGGTGGAGGGGGCTGCGCCGCCGCGTTCGGCGTGGCGGGCCCCCTCAGTCCGCTTCGCGGACAGCTCCCCCAGGGGGAGAGCATCTTAGGCGCCGTATGGCGGGAGGGGTGTGCCTGATGGTCTGCACCCTCGCCGCCTGCACGGTCGGCCCGAACTTCAGGCCGCCGAACCCGACCACTCCCGCGCCCTCGGGCTTCGGCACAGAACCCGCCGACGTGAAGAGCCACACCTACGCCGGCGCGGTGGACGTCAGCTGGTGGACGAGCTTCAAGGACCCTGAGCTGACCTCGCTTATCGGTCGGCTGGCGCGCCAGAACCTCGACCTGCAGATCGCCGCCGAACGCGTGCGTCAGGCGCGCAGCCAGCGCCGCATCGCCCTCGCGCAGGGCCTGCCCCAAATCGACGCCCGCGCCCAGTACACCCACGAGCGCGAGAGCCCCGCGGGCCTGGTCTCCCTGACCGTGCCAGAGCCCGGCGCGCCGCTGGAGTTCAACCTGTGGCAGGACAGCCTGGCGGCCTCCTGGGAGATCGACCTGTTCGGCCGCGTCCGTCGCAACGTGGAGGCCGCCCAGGCCGACACTGACGCCCAGGTTGAAGCCCGCCGCAGCCTGGCGCTCGCCGCCATCTCCGACCTCGCCACCGACTACCTGCAGCTCCGCGACGTGCAGGCGCGCGAAGGGATCGCCCGCCAGGACCTGCAGCTCGCCAGCGAGACCCTGGCCCTGGTGCGCGATCGTTTCGACAACGGGGTGGCCACCACGCTCGACACCGCCCAGGCCGCCGGCCAGCGCGCCGCCATCGCCTCCATGCTGCCTGAGCTGCTTTCGGAGGAGGCGCGCCTGATCAACGCCATCGGCCTGCTGATGGCCGAGCCGCCCCGCAGCCTGCAGGCCGAGCTGTCCTCGCCCAAGCCCGAACCCGGCCCGCCGCCGCGCGTGCCGGTGGGCCTGCCGGGCGAGTTGGTGCGCCGCAGGCCCGACGTGCGCGAGGCGGAGGCGCGGCTGCACGAAGCCACCGCCCAGACCGGCGTGGCGGTGGCGGATTTCTACCCCGACATCACGCTGATGGGCGACGAGGGGCTGCAGGGCCTGCGCTTCGCCGACGCCTTTAGCCCGCGCGACCGGCAGTTCGATTTCGGCCCCTCTATCAGCCTGCCGATCTTCCACGGCGGGCGGCTGCGCGCCACGCTGCAGCTGCGCAAGGCCGAGCAGCGGGCGGCGGCCATCCAGTTCCAGAAGACTGTGCTTCAGGCTTGGCGCGACGTGGACGACGCGCTCACCGCCTACGCCCAGGCGCAACGACGCCAAGTCCAGGTGGACGAGGCTCTGCGCCAGGACCAGATCGCGCTGGCCGGCGCTCGCCAGCGCTATGCCGAAGGGGCGGCGGATTTCCTGAACGTCATCGCCGCCCAGTCCAACCTGGTGAACCAGCAAAACACCCAGGCGACGACCAAGGCCGACATTTCGGCCCGGCTCGTGAACCTCTACAAGGCGCTGGGCGGCGGCTGGGAGCCTTTCACCTGATCCTGCAGGCCTGAGCCCAGCAGGCCGGCCATCTTCGGCCCGGGTTCCAGCACCACGTCGGTGGGCCCGCCGGCGCCCATGAAAGCGATCTTCTCCTCCAAGAAGGCGTCGAGCACGGCGTAGTAGAGCGCGCTGCGCGTCTTGTAGACGTCGCGCGGACTGGCGACGTAGAAGTAGCACCGGAAATTGACCGCCCCGGCCGCGGCCAGGGAGTCGATGTAGACCACCGGCGGCGGCTCCTCGAGCACGGCCGCGTTGGCGTGGGCGACCTGCGCGATCAGCTCCGCGGCGCGGCGGCCCCTGGCCGGGTCGGCGATGGAGACCTCCAGCTGGACGCGGCCGCGCGGGTCGCCCAGCGTCTTGTTCTGCACCGTCTTGGTGATCAGGTCGGAGTTCGGCACGATCAGGGTGGTGCGGTCGAAGGTCTGTATCTCGGTGGCGCGCACGCGGATGCTGCGCACGTCCCCCTCCACCCCGCCGACGTTCACCCAGTCGCCGACCTTCACGGGCCGCTCGATCAGCAGGATCACGCCGGAGACGAAGTTCTGCACTACCTGTTGCAGGCCGAAGCCGATGCCGACCGACAGGGCGCTGGCCACCAGGGCGATCTGCTTGAACCCCAGCCCCATGGTGGCCAGCGCGCAGAGCACGGCCAAGCCCACGCCCAGATAGCTGACGCCGGTGGCGACAGAGTTGCGCACCCCGGCGTCCCAGCCCGTCACCGGCAGGTAGCGCCGGGTCACCCAGCCCCGCACGGCGTGCGCCAGCACCAGGCCGACGCCCAGGGTGGCGAGGCCGGCGAAGATGGCGCTGGGCGACAGGACGGCCGAACCGATGTGGATGGCGCGCCCGACGCGATCGAAATGGGAGGTGAGCGTGGCGCCGCTCTCGCCGAAGGGCGTGATGGCCAAGCTCAGGACGCCCAGGAGCACAGCGATCTGCAGGCCGGCCGCGACCAGCACGCCGATCTGGTCGATGGTCGTGGCGCGCAGGTTGAACAGCACGACCAGGGTGCGCGCCGCCCATCCCCGTGGCTGGAACAGCACCCCGCACAGGTCGTCCATGAAGCGCAGCAGCAGGTAGGCCACCGCCCCCAGCATGCTGAACCAGAAGATCTGGTTGGAGATCAGCACCGCCAGCGTGGTGTAGCCGGTCAGCACCGCTCCCACCGTCAGGACGATGGCCAGAGTCAGGACCAGGGAGAACAGGGTCCAGCCGGACGAACGCGCCGCCGCCTTCGTGTCCGCCGCCTCGTCCACCGGGGTGCGGTTGCGTCCGAAGCTGACCAGCACCAGCCCCGCCACCCCGGCATAGGCCAGCGACATGAGGCAGTTGGCGGCGATGGTGGCCGCCACGCTCGCGCCCACCACGTCGTTCAGCCGGGTCAGCAGGAAGCCACCGCCGGTGATGACGGCGACCATCCACAGGTAGAAGCGGACCCGGCCGATGGCGTCGTCCGGCACCGCCATCAGCCGGCTGTCGGGGTCGCGGTCGGCGACGGTCGCTCGCCCCAGCGCCACCACCGCCGCGCTCCAGCTGACCGCCAGCACCGCCGCCCCGGCCAGGGAGTCGGCCTTCTCCGACAGCAGGCCGCCCCACTTGCCGCCGAGGTGCAAGGTGTTCGCGGCCAGCGACGGCAGCACCGTATCCACCGCCGCCACCCACAGGGCGTGGGCGCTCAGGCGGAACCCGTGTGAGACGCCGGCCGCAGTGCGCGTGCGCACCAGCCCCTCCAGCGCCTTGCGCGCCGGGAAGACGAGGCCAAAGGCCACGGCAAGCGCGATGACGAAGCTCAGCAGGCCCTTGGGCTCCGGAGCCTCCGCCACGGCGCTCCCGGCGCGCTCCGCCACGCCCACCAGGCGGCCGAAGTCCGCGGCGGTGGCGTCGGACAGGGACGACCAGAAGTCCGGCGATACGGGCGAGGCCGTTTGCTCGAAGATCTTGGAGGTGAAGCTGTCCCGTCGCTTCTGGGCCACCAGGTCGTAGGTGTGGCTAGCCGTGGTGGAGACGGTCTGGGCCTGCTTCAGCTGGCCTTCCAATTCGGCCTGCTTGGCTGTGAGCTGGGCCCGCTCGGCCTGCTCGGCCGCGGTCAGCTTGCGGTGCTTCGCGTCCAGGCTCAGCCGGACCAGCTGCCGGTCCAGGCTCTTCAGTTCCTTGCTGCGGGTGGAGACCATGGTGTCGGCCACCGCCTGGGTCTTCGCCGACTCCGTGCGTAGCGCCGCCAGGTGCGCCTCGTCGTCGGTGGACCGGGCCTGAGACTGGAGCTGAACGACCGTGCGCTGCGCGGTGTCGAGGGCGGGCGCCTTGTCAGGGGGCGCGAGCGCCAGGGCCGGCGCCAGTTCCGTCTGCACCGGAGGCGCGGCGGCGTGCGCCGGCGCGACGGCGGCTACTGGGCTCGTCCAGCCGGCGTTTTCGCCGGTGAGCGCAGCCGGCCGGGGCGCCGCCGGCTGCAACGGGGCCGTCGAGGCCGCCTGCGGCGCAACCCTGGC
>CAXUEN010000074.1:0-8933 GCA_964249945.1 uncultured Caulobacteraceae bacterium
GGCTGCGACTTCGCCCCGCGCTACGAGCCGCCGCCCATCGCGAGGGCGAGCGCGACAAGGCTTCCGCCGGTCTTGCACCTGGAGGATCGCCTAGGCTCAGCCGGCCGGCTTGTCGGCGGCGCCCACCACGCGCACGAGCTGGCGCTCGGCGATGGAGTCCGGTGGGTCGTTCACCACCCGGTCGTCAGCCGACAGGCCCGAGGCGATCTCGGTGGCGCCGCCCAGGTCGCGGCCGACGCTGATGTGGCGCAGGTGGATGTGCGAGTCCGGACCGACCAGCGCCACCTCCGTCCCCTTGTCCCGGAACAGGATCGCGCTGGACGGCAGCGTCAGGCGGCGCGGACCGAAGGCGGCGGCGTCGGGGATGGCGAAGCTCACCTGGGCGAAAGACCCGGGCTTCAGCACCCCGTCGGGGTTGGCGACCATCAGCTCGGCCAGCAGCGTGCCGGTCTGGCCGCTGATGGCGTTGGCGGTGGTGGCGAGGGTGGCCGGGAAGGTGCGCCCCGGCAGCTCCGGCACGCTCAGGGTCGCGGTGACGCCCGAGCGGATTTCGGCGGAGTCGACCTGGGGCACGCTGACGTAGAGCCGCAGCCGGTCGATCTCGGCAACGTCGAACAGCTCCGATCCCGTCGTGGCGCCGGCGCCCGCGTTGACCAGGGCGCCGATGTCGGTCTTACGCGCGGTCACCACCCCGTCGAAGGGCGCGGTGATGCGTGAGAAGCTCTTCAGCGCCAGATAGCGGTCGAGGTTGGCCCTGGCGGCGGCGACCTGGGTGGTCTTGGCCTTGAGGTCGCCGGACTTCTCCTCGGAGTCCTGCTTGGAGACCGCGTCCTGGGTCAGCAGCCGGGACCAGCGCTGGGCGGTGGTGGCGGCCAGGTCCATGTTGGCCTGGGCGGTGGCCAGGTCGGCGCGGGCCTGGTTGATCTGCTGATCGGTCTCGGGGGTGTCGATCACCGCCAGCAGCTGGCCGGCTTTCACGTGGGCGCCGATGTCGTAGTACCAGGCCCGGACGTAGCCTGAGACGCGCGAGTAGATCGGGGCGTTGTAGTAGGCCTGAAGGTTGCCGGGCAGGCTGAGCGCGCGGGCCGAGGTGTTGCTGACCGGCGAGACGACGCTGACGGTGGGGATCGACTGGGCGGAGGTGTAGCTCTGCGTAGCCGAGGTCTGGTGGCTGCGGCTGGCGATGCCGGAGACCACGACGACGAGGGCGAGCACGCCCGCCACTACGGCGGCGATCATCAGGCCACGATGGCGTGGCCGCCGTGGAGGCGCTGCAGCGGCTCCGCTCGCCTCCGGGGGCATGGCGGCGTCAGTGCGCATAGGCGGGCTCCTCGGCCGGCTCGACCGCGCGCTCTGGCTTGGCCGCCTTGGCGCCCCCGTGCACGAGGCTGAACACGACCGGCACGAACATCAGGGTGGCGACGGTGGCGAAGACCAGGCCCCCGATCACCGCGCGGCCCAGCGGTGCGTTCTGCTCGCCGCCCTCGCCGAGCGCCAGCGCCATGGGCCCCATGCCGATGATCATGGCGAGCGCGGTCATCAGCACCGGGCGGAAGCGCGTCACCCCCGCCTGGAGCGCCGCCTGGACGGGGTCGCCCGTGATCTCCAGCTGCTCGCGGCAGAAGCTGACCACCAGGATCGAGTTGGCGGTGGCCACCCCCATGCAGAGGATCGCGCCCGTCAGCGCGGGCACCGAGAGCGTCGTGCCGGTGGCGAACAGCATCCAGACGATCCCGGCCAGGGCGGCGGGGAGCGCGGTGATGATCACGAAGGGGTCGAGCCAGGACTGGAAGTTCACCACCACGATCAGATAGATCAGCACCACCGCCGCCAGCAGGCCGAAGATCAGGCCTGAGAAGGCGCTGTTCATGGTCACCACTTGCCCGCGCAGGTGGACCACCGCGCCCTTGGGCAGCTCGTGCGCGGTCGCCTTGAGGATGCGGTCGATGTCGGCGGCGACCGCGCCGAGGTCGCGGCCCTGGGTGGCGGCGTAGATGTCGTAGGCCGGGGCGATGGCGTAGTGGCTGACCACCGCGTCGGTGTCGTCCCGGCGGATGTCGGCGACGGCGCCCAGCAGCTGGCTCGACCCGCTGGACGAACTCACCGGGATGTTGGCGAGGTCCGACAGGGTGTCGACCCGGTACTGCGGCGTCTGGGCGACGATGGGATAGGAGACGCCGTTCTTCGGGTTCAGCCAGTAGGCCGGGGCGGTCTGGGCGCTGCCGGCCAGGGTGGTGGAGAGGCTGGTGGTCACGTCGCGCTCGGTGACGCCGAGCTGGTCGGCGCGGGTGCGGTTCACGTCGACCTTCAGCTCGGGATAGTCCGAGGCCTGCTGCAGGCGCACGTCGGCGATGCCGTTCACGCCTCGCATCCGCGTCACGACGCCGTCGATGTAGGCGCGGTTGGCGGCGGCGTTGGGGCCGGTGATCTGCACGTCGATGGGGGCCGGGGCGCCGAAGTTCAGGATCTGGCTGATGATGTCGGCCGGCAGGAACGAGAAGGTCGAGGCCGGGAAGGCGTGCGGCAGGGTCGCACGCAGCTTGGCGACGTAGGCGGCGGTGGGGCCGTGGCCCTCCTTCAGGCTGACCAGGATGTCGCCGTCCTGGGGACCGATGGTCCCGGTGTTGGAATAGGCCAGGTTCAGGCCGCTGAAGGGTAGGCCGATATTGTCCACGATGGGGCCGAGCTGGTCGGGGGGGATGGTCTGGCGGATGGCCTGCTCGATGTGGTCGAACTCGGCCGCCGTCTGCTCGATCCGGGTGCCGGTGGGGGCGCGGACGTGCAGGTTGATCTGGCCTGCATCGATGGCCGGGAAGAAGTTTCGCCCCAGGAACGGGACCAGCCCGAAGGAGAGCACCACTACGACCAGGAAGCCGATCACGAACGGACCGCGCGTGGCCAGCGCCAGCTCCAGCAGGCCCCGGTAGCCGTCGCGGATACCCTCGAAGCGTCGCTCGAAGCCTTGCTGGAACAGCACCAGCGGGTTCCTCGACCGGGGGCGGCCGGCGCCGGCGTCGTGGTGCTCCATGATCTCGCGCTCGTGGCCCCCGTCGTGGGCGCGCAGCAGGTAGTTGGCGAGCGTCGGCACCAGTGTGCGCGACAGGATGAAGCTCGCGATCATGGCGAACACCACCGCCTCCGCCAGCGGCACGAAAAGGAAGCCCGCGACGCCGGGCAGGAAGAACATCGGCACGAAGACAATGCAGATGCAGAGCAGGGACACGAAGGCCGGCCCCACGATCTGGCGGCCGCCGTCCAGGATCGCGGTCTGGACCGGCTTTCCCTGTTCCAGGTGGTAGTTGATGTTCTCGATGGTGACGGTGGCGTCGTCCACCAGGATGCCGACCGCTAGCGACAGGCCGCCCAGCGTCATGACGTTCAGCGTCTGGCCGAGCGCCGACAGCGCGGTGATGGAGCACAGCACCGCCAGCGGGATGGACACCGCGATGATCAGCGAGGAGCGCCAGCTCCCCAGGAACAGCAGGATCATCAGGCTGGTCAGGGCGGCCGCGATCACGCCCTCTCGGATCACGCCGGAGACGGCGGCCTTCACGAACACCGACTGGTCGCCGAGCAGGAGCACTTTGAACGAGGGCGGCAGGGTCTGCCCCAACCGGGGCAGCACCGACTTGACGCCCGCCACGATGGACAGGGTGGAGGCCGCTCCGCTCTTCAGCACGATCATCAGCACCGAGCGGCGGCCGTTCACCCGCACCACGTTGGTCTGGGGCGGCGAGCCGTCGCGCACCTGGGCCACGTCGTGGATGTAGATGGTGGCGCCGTTCACCGTCTTGATCGGCAGGTCGTTCAGCTCGGCGAAGGCGTCGGGGCTGTCGTTCAGGTCCACGTCGTATTCGAAGTCGCCGATCTTGGCGGTGCCGGCCGGGATGATCAGGTTCTGGTTGGACAGGGCCGTCTCGACGTCGGCGGCGGACAGGCCCTTGGACTGCAGCGCCTGGGGATCGAGGTCGATCTGGATTTGCCGGATCTTGCCGCCATAGGGCGAAGGGGTCGCCGCCCCCGGCACGGTGGCCAGCGCCGGGCGGATGAAGTTCTGGGCGGTGTCGTAGATCTTCTGCTCGCCGAGCGTCGGGCTGGAAAAGGCGAGCTGCAGGATCGGGACGGTGGAGGCGGAGTAGTTCAGGATTTGCGGAGGGGTGATGCCCGGCGGCATCTGCTTCAGCACCGTCTGCGAGATCGAGGTGACCTGGGCGGTGGCGGTCCTGATATCGGTGCCGGGCTGGAAGAAGATCTTGACCACGCCGACGCCGGTCAGGGACTGGCTCTCGATATGCTCGATGTTGTTGACCGTCGAGGTCATGGTGCGTTCGTAGTAGTAGATCACCCGCCCGGCCATGTCGCGCGCCGGCAGGCCCTGGTATTGCCACACCACCGCGATCACCGGGATGTTGATGTTGGGCAGGATGTCGACGGGCGTCTGCATCGCCGCCAGCGGCCCGATCAGCACGATCAGCACCGCCATGACGATGAACGTCAGCGGCCGCGCAAGCGCGATCCGGACGAGTGCGAGCATGAACCACCCTGGGCGCCTGCCGCGGCGGGGCGGCTCCGATGCCCTAAGCCGCCGCGCCCGCCCCGCCGAGTGAAATGAATTTCACCCAGGCCAATTGGGCGACCCGTGCCGCTTACGCGTCCTCGGGGCAGGCCAGGACCGCCCGCAAGCCGGGCGCCCCGTCCTCCAGCCTGAGGTCGAAGCGGTGCAGCCTCGCGATGGCGGCCACGATGCTGAGGCCCAGCCCCGAACCGGCGATCCCGGCCGCCGCAGCGCCGCGGTGGAAGCGTTGCAGCACCGCCTCGCGCTCCTCCGCGGCGATCCCCGGCCCATGGTCGCGTACCGACATCTCCAGCCCCCGCGCCGTCCGCACCAGCGCCGCCTCGACCCGGCCGCCGGCCGGGGAAAACTTGATGGCGTTGTCGAGCAGCGCGCAGACCGCCTCGAACACCAGCTTGTCGTCGGCCACCAGCGGCGAGGCGGCAGGCAGGCGCGCCACCAACGTCACCTCCTGCGCCTCCGCCAGGGGCTCGTAGAGCTCCACGGCCCGGCGGAGCACCTGGGCCGCATCGATCGTGCGCATCCCCGTCCGTCGGTCCTGCGCCTCGATCTGCGACACCCTGAGCAGGGCGCGGAACCGTTCCAGCGTCAGGTCCAGGTCGTCGATCGCCTCGCCCACCGTTGCGGCGGCCGCAACCGGTAACGCCTCGCCCTCCTGCAGCCGGGCGAGCCGCGCGCGGACCCGGGCCAGGGGGGTGCGCAGGTTGTGCGCCACCGCGTCGTTGGCGCCCTTCACCTCGCCGAGCAGCCGCTCGACCTCCTCGACCATGAGGTTGACCATGCCGGCGAACAGGTCGAGCTCGTCGCGCCGCCCGGCGATCGGCATGCGCGCGCCCAGATCGCCCGCCATGATGCGCCCGCTCGCCACTTGCAGCGCCTGGAGCCGCCGCAGCGGCGCAAGGCTCAGCGCCGCGCCGCCCGTCAGGCCCAGCACCGCGATCAGCCCCCCGCTCCAGACCAGCGCCTCCAGCACGAAGCCGCGGACCTCGGCGATCTGACTGGCGTCCCGGCCGACCACCAGCACCTCGCCCCAGGGCAGCCGGCGCTCCAGCGCGCGCCCGGAGAAGGGGAAGCCGTCGCGGCGACCGACGTCGCAGGGCGGCCCGTCGATGGCCAGGGCGGCTGGAAGCTGCCTGACCACGCCGGCCACATGGACGCCGTCCTGGGAGAACAGGCCATAGGCGTTCAGCCGCCCAGGCGCGCCAGCGTCCTGGCGGCGGATGATGTCGGGCAGTGCGGCGGGGTCGGCCTGCGCCAGCGTCGCGGCCTCGGCCTCCACGATGGTGTCGATACGCAGGCCCAGCGCGCTCGCCGTGCGCCAGTAGACCAGCCCCAGCAGCAGCACGACGCCCGCCGCGAAGACGAACCCGAACAGGCTGGCCAGGCGGAAGGTCGTGGTGCGGCGAAGCTCAGGCGTCCGCATCGAGCCTGTAGCCGGCGCCGCGCACCGTGGTGATGAGGGGCGGCGACCCGGGCGCCTCCAGCTTCCTGCGCAGGCGCGCCACGTGCACGTTGATCAGGTTCGCGCCGGGGTCGAAATAGTAGTCCCAGACCTTCTCGAAGATCAGCTGTCGCGACAGCACCTGGCCGGCGTTGCGGGCCATGAACTCCAGCAGCCGGAACTCCATGGGCAGCAGCTCGATCTCGCGGCCGCCCCTGCGGACGGTGCGCGCCAGCAGGTCGAGCTCCAGGTCGCGGACCCTCAGCGTGACGGCGTCCGGGCCGCCGTTCGGCGGCGCGGGGGCGGAGCGGCGCAGCAGCACCTCGATCCGCGCGACCATCTCGTCCGGCGCGAAGGGCTTGGTCATGTAGTCGTCGCCACCGGCGCGCAGGCCCGTGATGCGCTCGTCCACGTCGCCCAGCGCGCTGATCATCAGCACGGGCGTGGCGACGCCCGCCGCGCGGAGCGCCTTGACCACCGCCAGCCCGTCGAGCCCCGGCAGCATCCGGTCCAGGGTGATGACGTCGTAGCCGCCCGCCACCGCACGGCTGAGGCCGTCGCAGCCATCGCGCGTCCAGTCCACCTGGAACCCATGACCGGCCAGCCGGGCTGCGATCTCACGGCCGGTGGTCTCGTCGTCCTCGATGGCGAGCGCGCGCATGGCGGACGTGGGTATACGAGGGTGGCATGGAGGGGGATAGTCGACCGTCCCGAGGAAGGCCGGCCGCGTCGGTTCAGAACACCACCTGGCCCCGCAAGGCGAGACTGTCAGCCTTGGCCCCCACCGCCGCGCCCAGCGGCGCGCCGGTCACCGCGGCGCCGTTGGCCTTGATGTAGTCGACATGGTTGTAGTCCAGCATGAAGCGGAGCAGGTCGTTGGGGTACCAGTTCAGCCCCAGGCTGACGCCGGTCTGGCGTCCGCCGTCGATCGCCGATGGGTCAGTCGCGAGGGCGACGCGCGGGTCGAAGCGGCTGTCCAGGTCCACGTAACTCAGCCGCGCCGCGACCTCCACCGCGCCGAAGCCGCCGTCCTTGAGCGAGAAGGGACGGGTTGGGAATATGCGGTAGTAGGCGCCGGCCTGAGGATTGTAGCGGTGCGTTTCACCGGTCAACGTCCAGGCCACCTGTCCGTAAGCGCCGTCGAAGCCCGCGCTCGGCAGGCCCTGGCGACCTACGTCGTAGTGGTAGTATTCGCCTTGCCAGAACAGGCTGCGCCAGGTGGCGGCGGTCTCCAGGTCCAGCACGTAGCCGCCATCGATCGGATGCGCCACGGTGCCGATCGTGCCCGTGTTGAGCAGGGTGGTGGGGTCTATCCGCAGCTCCGGCTGGTCGCTGAGGGTCAGGGTCTGAGGCGTGTCGGCGCCCGAGGTGGGCGCATCGATCAGCTCGTCCACACCGACGCCCAGGTGCAGCGAGTAGTCGCGCCCCCTCAGTACTTGGAACGCCCCGCGCTCGAACGCGCCCAGCCGCTCGCCCACACCGGTGTGGCTGTCGCCGCTCGCGGGCCCGGTCAGATAGCCGCCCAGCCAGTAGCGGTCGCCGAAGAAGCGCACGCCGGCATTGGTGCGGTTGTCGCCGGTGTTGAAGGCGGTGGCGATGTTGGAGGCTGAGGCGCGCTCCAGGAACAGCAGGTCGTTGGAGCTGGTGGACTGGTCCAGGGTGAAGAAGGTGTTGGAATAGCCCAGTTCCAGCGCTACCCCCCGAAAGCCGCCGTAGACGATCTGGGCCGTCTCGATGCCCTTGGCCGTGCTGTCCTGGGCGTTGCCGCCGTCGTAGATGAAGGCGTAGCTCCAGTCCCCCGCCAGGGTCCCGGCCACCCCGATCCGGGCGCGCCGGGCGTTCACCCCGGTGGACAGCGCCTGCGGCCCGAGGACGCGGGAGCGCGGGCTGAAGTTCAGATCGTCCCCGGCGTCGAACTGGACCAGCCCGGCGAACCCGATCGAATACCGCCCGTCGGGGCTCTGCAGAGTGAAGTGGCCGGCGGCGTTCTGCACCACCCGAGGCTGGGCCAGACCGGGATCGACGGCGGCCACCGCCGCGGGCCCGGACGCCGGAGCGGGCGCGGGCTCCACAGCGGCGCCCGGCGTCGCAGAGAGAGCCGCGTTCTGAGCGGCGCGGGGCGATGCGATCTGGGCTCCGGGGAGCGCGGGAGGCTGGTTGGAGGCCAGCGGCGCCGGGCGTGCATCCAGCTTCGCCTGCAGCGCTTGGACCTGCGCCTGCAGGGCCGCGATCTGAGCCTGATCCTGGCGAGCCAGCTGCTGCACCAGGCCGGTCAGCGCACGGACCTGGGCCTGCAAGTCTGCAGCGGCCGGCCCGTTCGCCCTGGGGGTCTGGGCGGCGGCGTGTCCTGCCAGGGAGAGAAATACAGCAGATGCCCCGGACAGACGAAGCAGACCGGGACGTCTGCTTTCCCGGCGGGGCTGCGGCAGGTCCAGGCGGGCTCTCGATCCGACGGCGCCCGCTCGGTTGTTGCAAGATGGACCGCGCGACGTGTTCTCTGACGGCAAAACCAAGCCTCCCCACTCGATCATCGGATAGGATTTTCGCAGCGTGGGGTTAAGCCAGCTATCCTCAGCTTCGCCTCAGTTTCGCTATCAATTCAGCGGCCGCCGACACTGACCTGTGTTTTGGGTTCGTTAGGATGCTCTCCCTTTGGAGAGCTGTCGGCGAGCGGACCGCGTGCGGACCCCGTGCGTCCGGCGCAGTTGAATTTTCGTTATGCATATCGGAATATATCGGCAGCCATGCAGGGGGGCGCCGTGACGCATTGGGGTAGGGACAGGGTTCAGGAACCTGGCGTGCGCGGCCGCAGGAGGCCCACGCCGTTGCTCGGCGTCGCCCTCGGCGCGATGATCGCCGCCGGCGCCGCTCACGCAGACACGCCCCACGCCAAGAAGGGCGCGCACCGCCGCGCCCTTC
>CAXUEN010000075.1:0-8846 GCA_964249945.1 uncultured Caulobacteraceae bacterium
CGTGTGGCCCGAATGGCATCCGCCGCCGTGCAGACCGGCGGGCAGGCGCACCCGCGGATCGGTGCAGGCGTCGTCGAGCTGGTCCTGGGTCAGGCCGCGCACTTGCGACCAGTCGGTCCCGCGCATGTCGGTCCCCGTCAGCTCCGCGTTATGGAAGTCCGCTCCCGTCAGGTCGGCGCCGTTGAAGCTCACGCCCTGCAGTTCCGCATTGCGGAAGCTCGCCCGCTGGAACCGGCCGCCCCTCAGCACCGCGCCCTGCATCTCCGCCGAGGTGAAGTCCGCCCCCTCCGCTGACGTGGCTGTGAGATTGGCGCCCTGAAGCTCCGCGCCCTTGAGCTGGGCCCCGTTCAGGTTGGTCCGGACCAGGTTCGCGCCCTGGCCTTCCAGTCCGTCCATGGCCGCGTTGGTGAAGAAGGATCCCTCGAAGTTCGACCCCAGCACCCTTGCGCCTTGCAGGTTGGCGCGGGTGAAGTCCGACCACGCGAAGTCCGAGCCGATCACCGATGCGCCGCGTAGGTCGGCCCCTACCAGGGCGGAATGGTCGAAGTCGGCCCCGGCGAAACTCGCGCCCACCAGCTGCCGGCCCGAGAACTGGCAACGCTGGCAGGCCCCCCCGAGCGCCACCCGGCGCGCCACGTCCTTGTCGCCAGCGTGGGCGCCGGCCGCGGCACTTAGAAACGTCAAAGCAGAAAGGAAGACTAAGGCGACCCTACGCATGATCTGAAACTCCTTGCCCAGCAGAGCGGGCCGGCAGGATCAGATGTGGGGCCAACCCCGCCCAGGCGCCACTTAATTCGTGGTAATCCCGAGGCCGGCTTCAGCGGCACACCGGCAGGCGCAGTCCAGCCGGTGCGGTGGTGGCCGCGTCGCCGCAGGCCTGGGCGAGCTGGCCCTGGGTGAGGCCCACGGCCCGATCCATTTCGGCCCCGGAGAAGTTGGCCCCGGCTAGGTGCGCGCCACGGAAGTTGGCGCCCTGCAGATAGGTCCCCACCAGGCTGGCGTTCACCAGGTTGGCGCTGGCGAAGTTGGAGCCCCCCAGCACGGCGCCATAGGCGTTGACATCGCGCAGGTCGGAGCCGGCGAAGTCGGTGTGGGTGATCTCGGCGGTCGACATGTCGGCTTGGCGCAGGCGCGCGCCGACGAAATTGCGGCCCTTCATCTGCAAGTTGGAGAAGTCGGCCTGGAACAGGTTGCAGCGCGGGCAGCTGGCGCCGGCCTTGGCATGCGCGATCTGGACCGGGTTCTGGGCGAAGGCCGGGGCGGCGGCGAAGGCCAGCACGGCGGCGACGGCGAAGTGTTTCATTCTGGCGCAAGTCCAACCATTGCAGCGATCCGACATGTAAGCGTGCAAGTTTAAGACCGCGTGTCTTCGTCTCCTGCAAGGACGACGATCAAGCTCCCAGAATCCAGCCTTCCTCGCGCTCCACCTGCTCGCGCAGAGCCTCTTCGGCGTCCCGCGGTGCGGCGAAGGCGGCGCCGAGCCGGCCCTGCTCGTCCAGCCTGGCGAAGTGGTCGCACAGGGTGCGCACCTGAGCGCGGTCCGTGATCTCGCCGGGTTCGGGCTTGGCCGGGACCAGGGCCGGATAGACCTCGGCCACCACGGCCTCTAGCGGGTGCACGTTCACAGGGCTCAGCTCGCGCCAGCCGGTCTGAAACGGCCAGACCTGCGCCTTATCGCCCATGGCCTCGAGGTAGCGCCGCACCGCCGGCACGCCCACCAGGGTCTGGCTGCCGACCGTGCCGTTGCCGAACAGCTGCCACACGCTCTTGGCCCCCGCCTTGCCCGCGCCCTGGGTGAGGACCTCCGTATGACGCAGGTTGGCCAGGGGGAAGTCGGCGGGCAGGGCCGGCTTGGTGGAAGTCAGCCAGCGCTGGGTATCTTTGGGCGGCGCGCCCCAGAACGGCCACGGCTGGTCGGTCATCAGCCGGTTGATCTTGGCGGCCACGGCGAAGCGGTTGTTGGTGTTGTCCGCCTTGTCCACCACGTTGGCGGCGAGGAAGGCCCACATCGCTTCCCACGTCGGCGCCTTCAGCTTCAGCATCTCTGCAGTTCCGGCCGGGTAGCCGAGGGAGAAGTCGAAGCCGACCAGGGAGCGGTCGTTCCGCCGACGCAGGTCCGCCATGACCTCCAGCAGCTGTTTCTCAGCCGCGGCTCGGGTGGGCGGGTTGAAGGCTTCGAAGGTCGGGCGGAAGCGGATGTCGCGCTTCAGCACCCCGATCCAGACGGAATCCTTGCCGGTTTTGGGCGAGCCCGCGGCGCTCCAGTCCACCATGACATGGGCGTTGAACAGACGGGTCGCGGGGAGGGTGCTTGGCGAGCGGGGGATGACGGCCGAGCGCGAGCGCGACAAAGCTTGCAGTGGCCACTAGAAGGCGGCGCTTCCGGTGGACCCTGCAATGGCCGATCCCATGACCGATCTCAAGGCTGGCGTCGTTGGCGCCGGTGTCTTCGCCGGCTTCCACGCCCGCAAGTACGTCAGCCTGCCGGACGTGACGCTGTCCGGCGTCTACGACCCCGACGCGGCCCGGGCGCGGGAACTGGCGGCCGACCTCGGGGTGCGCGCCTTCGCTACCCTGCACGACCTGCTCGACGCCTGCCAAGTGGTGACCGTCGCCAGTCCCGCCTCGACCCACGCCGAGGTGGCCGAGCGGGCCGTGGCCTCGGGCCGTCACCTCTATGTGGAGAAGCCGCTCGCCCGCACTTTGGAAGCCGGTGAGGCCCTGGTGGAGCACGCCGGTCAGCGCCGGCTGGTGTTGGCCTGCGGCCATCAGGAACGGGTGGTGTTCGCCGCCATGGGCCTGCTCGACACCCCCGAGCCGCCTCGGCGGCTAGCGTCCGCGCGCCGGGGTTTGCCCGGCCCGCGCTCGCGCGACGTGTCCTGCGTCCTCGATCTGATGATCCACGACCTGGACCTCGCCCTGCAGCTCGCCGGCGACGACATCCTGTCGGTCACCGCCTCCGGCGAGTTCGACGAGGTGCGCGCCGAGATCGTCTTTCGCAGCGGCCTGCATTCAAGCCTGCAGGCGTCGCGCATCGCGAGTGCCCGGGAACGCACCATGCACCTCGACTACGCCTCCGGCGTCGTGGATGTGGACTTCCTCGCGCCGTCCTTCGCCAACTCGGCCCCTTTTGCGCTTGACCCCCTCTTCGCCGTCTCGCCCGAGGGCCGCGACCCGCTGGGCGCCAGCGTCGGCGGCTTCATCGCTGCGGTGCAGGGGAGGGCCCGGCGGCCGGTGGTCACCGGAGAGGAGGGACTAGCGGCCTTGGCCCTGGCGCTCCGGGTCGAGCATGCGGCAGGGTTGTGAGGGTCGCACTCGGAGCAAGCCCGTTGCACCGAACCCGCCCCGCTGGTACATCCCCGCGCTCGGCCAGGGCCATGCGTGCCGGCGGCTTGCCGTCTCCGGCGCAACTGGCATTGGTGGAGGTCGGCGCTCCTACAGGGCTTCGGCCGGCTTAGGAGTGTAGCTCAGCTGGTAGAGCATCGGTCTCCAAAACCGAGGGTCGTGGGTTCGAGTCCCCCCACTCCTGCCATCGTGTCCATCCATCCTGCGGCGCTGACGTTTTTGCGACGCGGGCCCATATGGGGGTCAACACCCTCACCAGAGCGTAGGATTTGCGAGCCGTCCGATGGCTAAGGATCAAGGCGTAAAGACGCCGGCCAAAACGCCGGTCCCCAAGGCCGCCCGTGCGCCTGCAACCAAGGCCGCCGTGCCGACGCCCGCGGCCGCCAAGGTCGTGCCGGCGGCGCCCAAGCGCCGCACCAGCCCTCAGCAGTTCTGGCGCGAGGTGCAGGTCGAGGGCCGCAAGGTGACCTGGACGCCGTGGAAGGAGACCTGGATCACTTCCGTGATGGTCGCCATCATGGTGGTCATCACCGCCATCTTCTTCTCCGTCGTGGACGGGTCGCTTAACTTCCTGATGCAGCAGTTCCTCCGGCTCGCGGGCTGAGGACAGAGATCATGACCAGCACCACAACCGCCGCTCCTCACCTGCCCCCGGGCCCTCCGGCCAACCCGCACCACAAGTGGTACATCGTCCACGCCTACTCCAACTTCGAGAAGAAGGTGGCTGAGGCGATCCGCGATCAGGCCAAGCAGCAGGGCATCGGCGACCACTTCTCCGAGATCGTGGTCCCCACCGAGGACGTGGTGGAGATCCGGCGGGGCCGGAAGTTCAACTCCGAGCGCAAGTTCTTCCCCGGCTACGTGCTGGTGCGGATGGAGCTGTCGGACGAAGCCTATGTGCTGGTGAAGAACACCCCCAAGGTCACCGGCTTCCTGGGCTCGCAGTCCAAGCCCGCGCCGGTCTCCGAGAAGGAGGTGCAGCGCATCCTCGGCGCGGTGGAGGAGGGGGTGGAGCGGCCCAAGCCCACCATCCGCTTCGACATCGGCGAGCAGGTCCGCGTCACCGACGGCCCGTTCCAGAGCTTCGTGGGTTCTGTGGAGCAGGTGGACGAGGACCGGGCGCGGTTGCGCGTCACTGTCTCCATCTTCGGCCGCGCCACGCCGGTCGAACTCGAATACGGCCAAGTGGAGAAGGGCGCGGGCTGACCCCCGCCCAGTCCATCTGACCGGAGCGACGGGCTGACCCGCCGCAAACCCGTGGGAGGGGCGTCACCCCGCACCACGGCTCACTGGCGGGGATGACCCCGCAGCTGCCAGGAGGAGATCATGGCTAAGAAGATACTGGGTTACGTCAAACTGCAGGTGAAGGCCGGCTCCGCCACGCCTTCACCGCCGATCGGGCCGGCGCTCGGCCAGCGCGGCGTTAACATCATGGGCTTCTGCAAGGAGTTCAACGCGCGCACGGCCGACATGGAGAAGGGCACGCCCCTTCCCACCGTCATCACCGTCTACCAGGACAAGTCGTTCACCTTCATCACAAAGACGCCGCCGGCGACCTTCTTCCTGAAGCAGGTCACGGGCCTGAAGTCCGGCGCTAAGAACACCGGCAAGGAAGTGGTCGGCAAGGTGACGCGCGCCCAGTGCCGCGACATCGCCGAGAAGAAGATGAAGGACCTCAACGCCGCCGACATGGACGCCGCCTCCAAGATCATCGAGGGTTCGGCGCGGTCCATGGGCCTGGAAGTGGTGGACTGACATGGCAAAGCCCGTTCAAACCAAACTGACCAAGCGCGAACAGGCCTGGAGCGTCGACGCCAACAAGCTGCACGGCGTGGAAGAGGCCATCACCGCGGTGAAGGCCAACGCCAAGGCCAAGTTCGACGAGTCGGTGGAGATCAGCGTCAACCTCGGCGTCGATCCCCGCCATGCGGACCAGCAGGTCCGCGGCGTCGTCAACCTGCCGTCGGGAACCGGCCGTGACGTCCGCGTCGCCGTCTTCGCCCGCGCCAACAAGGCGTCAGAGGCCGAGGCCGCCGGCGCCGACATCGTGGGCGCCGAGGACTTGGTCGAACGCATTCAGGGAGGCTTCCTGGAGTTCGACCGCGTGATCGCCACTCCCGACATGATGGCCCTGGTCGGCCGCCTGGGTAAGGTGCTGGGCCCTCGCGGCCTGATGCCGAACCCCAAGGTCGGCACCGTGACCCCCAACGTCGCCCAGGCCGTCAAGGACGCCAAAGGGGGTGCCGTGGAGTTCCGGGTCGAGAAGGCGGGCATCGTGCACGCCGGCATCGGCAAGGTCAGCTTCACCGACGACGCCCTGCTGGCCAACGTGCGGGCCATGGTCGACGCCTTGTCCAAGGCCAAGCCCTCGGGCGCCAAGGGACAGTACATCAAGAAGATCGCGCTGAGCTCCACCATGGGGCCGGGCGTGAAGGTTGAGCCGTCCACCGTGGCGCTGGCCTGATCATCGCCGCACTGTCTCTTCCGAGGCAGGCGGGTCTGTAGACGGGAGGGGCGGGGCCGCGAGGCGCCGCCCTTTTCGTATCAGCCGAGGTGCGGCGGATCCGTCTCGGCGACCTCTCCGAACAGCTGCCCGAAGCTGGCCTTCAGTGCGGCGTCCGCCTCGTCCAGGGTGACCGGCAGGCCGAGGTCCACCAAGCTGGTGACGCCGTGCTCGCGCAGGCCGCAGGGCACGATGCCGTCGAAGTGGGCGAGGTCCGGCTCCACGTTCAGGCTGATCCCGTGGAACGAGACCCAGCGGCGCAGGCGCACGCCGATGGCGGCGATCTTGTCCTCCCGCGGCGGGCCGCCCGCGACGGCGCGCTCGACCCATACGCCGACCCGGCCGGGGCGAAGCTCGCCTCGCACGTTGAAAGCGCCCAGCGCGTCGATGATCCAGGCCTCCAGCGCCCGCACGAAGGCGCTCACGTCCCGCTTGCGCGTCCGCAGGTCCAGCATGACGTAGGCCACCCGCTGGCCGGGGCCGTGATAGGTGTACTGGCCGCCGCGCCGGCTCTCGAAAACGGGCAGTCCGCCCGGCGCCAGCAGGTCGGCGGCCTTGGCGGACACGCCGGCGGTGTAGAGGGGCGGATGCTCCAGCAGCCAGACCAGCTCGGCCGCCCGACCCTCCGCGATGGCTAGCGCCCGGGCTTCCATGGCGGCGACAGCGGCGGGATAGGGGACCTGCCCGGTCGATATCGCCCACTCGACCCTGGCGCCGTCGGCGCGCCGCATACCGAAACGGTCAAGGTCCTCGCCAACCCTCAAGGGCGGCTCGCAAGCGAGCGACTTAACGCCGAGGTCATCATGATCGGGCACTTTGGCGATGCGACCCGCCTGTGCAAGGGCCGCGTGGGGATGTCGCGCGTTTGAGCCAGATCGAGTCAGTCCAGGTGGAGATTTCCGTGCTGCTCGGTCGCAGCACCCTGCCCATGCAGCAGCTGCTGCGCATGGGCCGGGGGGCGGTGATCGCCCTGGACGCCCGGGAGAACGACGAGGTCTGGATCCTGGCCAACAACCACCCCGTGGCGCGGGGTGAAATCCACATCAACGAGGACCGCATCGCCGTCAGCGTAACCCGCGCGGCCAACGTCTACGACTTCATGGCCGGGAGTTGATCGGCGCCTACCCCTTCACAGGGCGGCCTACCTTTGCTAGGTCCGCGCCTCCAAAGCGAGCGGTCGTGGCGGAATGGTAGACGCGCAAGCTTGAGGTGCTTGTGGGGTAACACCCGTGGAAGTTCGAGTCTTCTCGACCGCACCAGGCTGAACGGACGCCGGGCCCTTCATACATTTTTGCCATGAGCCTGATGATCGCCTTCGCCGCTGCGGCGGCGCTGTCCGCCGGCCAGCCGGAGACGCCCCCCGCCAGCCATGCCGACGAGGTGGTGGTCAAGGCCCGCAAGGCCATCGTGGTGACCGCCACCGTCTGTCCGGCGCCCGATCCGGCCCGTTACGCAACGGACGAAGCGCCGCGCGTGATCGACAGCTATCCGAAGCCTGGAGGCGTCGTGCCGCCAGGCTTCGTGACGGTGCGGGTGAGCTTCGACGCGCCGATGAGCTGCTTCTCGGAGGTCTCGACCGAGGGCGGCGAGAGCGACCCGTGCCAGCCCGACGGAACCTGGGAGCTTCCCGGACGGAGGAGCTTCGTCATGCAGTGCCGGCTGCAGCCCTCCACCAACTACCGGATGCGCTTCCGGCGGTCCGAGGGAAAAGGTTTCGTCGGTATGTCCGGTAGGCCGGCGGAGCCATATGATCTCAGCTTCAGCACCTCTGCGGAGACCGCGGCGACCTCGGGGACCCAGGCGGTGACGCCCGATCCCGGGCCGCCGGGCGAAGCGGGCGTCTCCGCCTACGTCGTCTGCGCCGACGCGCCCAGCGTACCGGGCCGCAGGGACTGCCATAGGATATCTCTACGGCCGCCGGGACGCTGAAAGGCAGGGCCTCCCGGGGTCGCCCGGCCGGTCAGGCGTGCAGCTCCTGCAGCAGCGTCTTCAGCGCGCCTAGCCGCTCTGCGCCAGGTTCGGTGGCGAGCGGCCAGACAAGGCGGGCGTCGTGGAGCTTCGCGTCGGTCCTACCGGCGGCTATCCGGGCCGCGGCAGGAGAGTCCACGAAGTCGATCGCCACGGCCTTGGGCCCTGCGGAGAGCTTGGCCACGCCCAGTTCGCGCGCCATCCGCCCGAGGCCTGCCAGCGTCAGCAGGGTCTCGGCCTCTTCCGGGGGTGGGCCGAAGCGGTCTTCCAGCTCGTGGGCGAAGGCGCGGACGGCCTTGGGCGTGTCGAGCCGGCTGAGGCGGGCGTAGAGGTTCAGACGCACCTCCGCGTCCGGGATGTAGGCCTCGGGCAGGGCGCCGGCTGCGTCCAGGGCGAGGTTCGGGTCCAGCCGGTCGTCCACAGGCTGGCCACGTACCTGGCGCACCGCACGCTGCAGCAGCCACTGGTAAAGGCCGACGCCGATCAGCTTCAGGTGCCCGGCCTGGTCTTCGCCCACGAGGTCGCCTGCGCCGCGGATGTCCAGGTCACGGGCGCTGATCGCCAGGCCTGCGCCCAGCCGGTCGTAGGCGACCAGGGTTTCCAGGCGCGTCCGGGCGGCGTCGCTCGGCGGATGCACCGGGTCGTAGAGCAGGTAGGCGCTGGCCTGCACCCGGCCACGCCCCACCCGGCCGCGGAGCTGGTGCAGCTGTGCCAAACCGAATCGGTCGGGGTGATGGACCAGCATGGTGTTGGCGCGGGGTACGTCCAGGCCGCTCTCGATGATGTTGGTGGCCAGCAGCACGTCGCCGTCGCCGTCGGCGAAGCGGACCATGACCTCGTCCACCTCCTGCGGCGGCAGCTCGCCGTGGGCGACGAGCAGGCTGAGGTCCGGGACCAGGTCGGCCAGCTGTGCGCGCAGGGCTTCGATGTCCTCGATGCGTGGGGTGACGACGAAGCTCTGGCCGCCGCGGGCGTGTTCGCGTTGCAGGGCGGTCCGAACGGTGGCGGGATCGAAGGGTGACAGCAGGGT
>CAXUEN010000076.1:0-8840 GCA_964249945.1 uncultured Caulobacteraceae bacterium
GCGGTCCACCATGCCGACGAAGCCGCCCTCGATGGGCATGTCCACCTCGCGCGCGGAGGGGGCGATCATCCGGGCGGCGCTGGCCCGGGCGACGATGAGGGAGTCGGGGATGTGGAAGTCGCGCATCAGCCGCGGCGGGATGGCCCCGCCGCAGGGCTTGATGCGTCCCGCCCGGTCGAGCAGCAGGACCTTGCGGCCGCTCCGGGCCAGGGGTTCCGCCGCGGTGGAGCCGGACGGCCCGCCGCCGACCACGACGACGTCGAAGGTTTCGGCGGTGATCTTCGAGGGAGCGGTCATCCGGGCGCGCCTTCCAGAACGAGGGCCTGAGCGATCGAGTTGGTGCGGGCCTCCGGGCTCTCCAGCCGCGAGGCCAGGACGGCCGCGGTCAGGAAGATCGCCGCTTCGCCCACGAAGACGGCGAGGAAGGCCGGACCGTCCTGGTGCAGCGTGCTGCGCATGACGTCGACGCCCAGGGCGCCCACGAAGCCGCCGCACGCGAAGGCCCCGGCTTGCGCTGCACCCCAGACGCCCATCCGCACCCCTTCGCGTCCCCCGCCGCCTGCACCGGCTAGACCCATCATCGAGCCGATGGCCGAGACCGCGAACACGCCGTTGGCGAAGCCGAGCACGAACACGGTCGGCGCCAGGGGCCAGGCCGGCCCGACCAGGCACGCCGCCGCCAGGCCGCCGAGCGCCACCGCCGAGCCGAGGCAGCCTGCAATGGTGAAGCCGCGCATCCACAGCCGCTTGCGGTCCCCGAACCGCGCGCCGAGCACGCCCACCAGGACCATGCCGAGCAGCACGCCCCCGTGCTGCAGGCTGGACAGCTGGGTCGACTGGCCCGGCGTCATCCTGAACACCAGGCCGGCGAAGGGCTCCAGGATCAGCTCCTGGGCGCTGTAGGCCAGCATCGACACGAAGACGAAGATGGTGAACCGCCGCGCCAGACCGTCCGCCCACATCTCGGCGACGGCCTGCCGGAACGGCGGCCTGGCGCGGGCCGGCGTCGCCGCATCGGCCACGGTCGGCGTTGCGCCCTCCGCGCCCCAGACCGCCAGCAGGGTGACGAGGAAGGCGATCCCGGCTACCCCTGAGGCCACCGTCGCGAGGCGCTGGGCGGAGAAGGGCTGCAGTAGCGCCCCGCTCACGCCCGCCGAGACGACGATGCCGAGGATCATCATGATCCAGGTGATCGACGCAGCGGCCGGCCGCCGCTCGGGCGAGACCCGCGCGGCCAGCAGGGCCAGGAGCGAGGTGCCCGCAGCGCCGACGCCTGCCCCGATCAGGCTGTAGGCCAACAGCGCGAGCGCGATCCCGCCGACGGGATGGGCGTGCAGCATCAGCGTCGCATCGGTGGCCATGATGGCGCCCAGCGCCAGCACGCCCATGCCGCCGATGATCCAGGGCGTGCGCCTCGCGCCCATGTCGGAGCCGTAGCCCCAGCGCGGGCGCGACAGCTGCACCACATAGTGCCAGGCCACGAAGGCGGCGGGCAGCATGGCGGGCATGGCGGCCTCCACCACCATGACGCGGTTCAGGGTCGAGGTGGTCAGCGCCACCACCGCGCCCAGCGCGCTCTGCACCAGCCCCAGCCGGACGACGCCGGCCCAGCCCAACCCGTCCGACACGGCCTTGGTCATGCGAGGGCTCCCGAATGCAGGATGTGGAGGTGCGCGGCGATGCCGAGGCCCGCGGCCAGCATGCCGAGCACATAGAACGAGGTGCCGGTGGCGTTGTACCAGGGCGCGAACTTGGCCGGATCGCCCATCAGCCGCGCCATCAGCCGCAGCTGGACGGCGAGCGACAGCGCGACGGCCGCGGCGGACAGGGGCTGGCCCCAGCTCAGCAGCAGCGCGACGACGACCACCTGCGGAGCCGCCATCACCACGCAGGCGAGCCAGGCCGCGGCCTTGACGCCGAGTTCCACGGGCACCGACAGCACGCCCGTGCGCCGGTCGCCCTCCACAGCCTTGAAGTCGTTCAGCACCTTGATCCCGATCGCGCCGAAGCTGTAGCGCCCCGCCACCGCGGTGATGCGCCCGTCCGGCAGGCCGCCGGTCATCACCGCGGCGCCCGTGAACCAGGCCAGCCCCTCGTAGCAGAGCCCGACCGAGACCGGACCTAGCCAGCCCCGCTGCTTCAGCCGAAGCGGCGGGGCGCTGTAGAGCCAGGCCAGGGCGAGGCCCAGCACCGTCGCCCCCACCACCCAGGCGCCCAAGGTCGCTGCGAGCGCGAGCGACAGCGCCGTCCAGATCAGGCCGACATAGAGGCCCCAGCGGCCGGGCACCCGCCCGGACGGAATGGGCCGCTCGGGCTCGTTGATCGCGTCGACATGACGATCGAACCAGTCGTTCACCGCCTGGCTGGTGGCGCAGACCGCGGGCCCCGCGAGCACCATGCCCAGAACCGCCAGCGGCCACCGCTGCGACAGCGGCGCGCCCGAGGAGACGACACCGCACATGAACGCCCACATGGGCGCGAACCAGGTGATCGGCTTAAGCAGGGTCAGCACGGCCGACGCGGACGGGAGGCTCCGTCCGGAGGCGCCGGCTCCTAGCGACAGGTGCGCGCTGCTCATGGAGTCGATGATTATGGATGACACATCCAAGTGTCAATCAGAAGTGACACTCCGGCGCGTCGTCCAGAACATCCCGATCATGTCGACCCGCCCGCTCATCCGGCGAATGCCGCACCAGAGCCAAAGCGCCGCGGTGAAGAGTGAGGGCGCCTTTGATGGAAGCGGAGAGGGTTGCAATCCGGGTCCCGGCGTTCGCCGGGATGAGCGGATTGATCCGGTTGGCTCCAGATCAGTCTTCCTCGCCGGCGAGGTTGCCCAATCCGAAGCGGCGCAGCTTGGAGTAGAGGCTCTGGCGGCTGAGGCCCAGCACCTCGGAGGCCGAGGCGCGGTTGTTCTTGGTCAGGTCCAGGGCCGCCTCGATGCACAGCCGCTCGATCAGGTCGGTGGTCTCGCGCACGATGTCCTTCAGGGTCATGCGGCCGACGAGTTCGGTGAGCTGCTCCACGGAGCGGCGGAGTTCCGGCGCGGCGTGCGGGCGGTCGTTCAGGCGGCGGTCGATGTTGCGGATGGTGAAGCCGAACACCGTCTCCTCGCCCTGCGGGGCGGCGGCCGCGGAGACCTCCACGTCCTCCGACTCGCCGTGGTCGTTGCGCAGCACCGTGCGGAAGTTGCGCACGCTCCCGTGTTCGCGCAGCGCATCCAGCAGGATGTTGCGCTCCAGTCCCGCCCGGCCGAGGAAGGCCGACAGCGGACGCCCCACCGCCTGGGCCGGCACGCCCAGCTCCGCCAGGTCCAGGAAGGCGGTGTTGCAGGTCAGGATGGCCATGGCCGCGTCGGCGACCAGGAAGGCGTCGGGGATGCGCTCCACCACGGCGCGCAGGTCCGGCCCCTGGTCGGGCTCGACCTCGCCCTGGTCGGCGCGGGTGAGCCGCACGAGGCAGTAGGAGGCGCGGTCCTGCCGGAACAGGGAGGCCGACGCCAGGAACGGACGGCCGCGGCTGGAGAGCTGCACCTGGACGGGATGGCTGCGGGCGGTGGACTGGGCGACGCCGACAAGGGTGAGCGCCTCGTCATGGCTGTCGCGGTCGAACAGGCCGAGGAAGCCTTCGCCCACCAGGTGGGACCGGCCCTCGCCCAGCAGGCGCTCGGCGGCGGGATTGGCCTCCACGATGCGCCGGCCCTGGGTGTCGACCACCAGCACCGCCTCGCCGGACAGGCGGAACAGCAGGCGGTAGCGGCCCTCCGCCTCGCGCAGCTTGGAATAGTCGCGCTCCAGCGTCTGCTGGGTCTCCACCAGGCGCTGCTGCAGGGCGGAGGTGGCGCGCTCGTCGCGGCCGATGGCGATCACCGCGCCGTCGCGCCCGGTGTCCAGCGCCACAAAGCGGACCATCAGCGAGGCGTTCCTGGCGGTGACCTGGTTGATCTCCCGCCAGCGGGGCGTGTCGCCCTTGGCGGCGCTCCGCAGCAGGGCGTCGACCTTGGGCCGGCTCTCGATGGTGACGGTCTCCAGCCAGGGGCGGTCGAGCCAGGCCTGGGCGCCGTCGCGCGCCAGTTCGTCGCTGCTCAAGGAGAGGTCGCGGATGACGCCCTCGCGGTCGATCACCATGGCCAGATCGCCGCCGGCCATCGCGATGGTCTGGGCGACGCGGGCGTCGAGGGGGCCGAGCAGTCCGCGCGGGAAGCCGCCCCTGCCTAAAGACGCTGTTGCGGCCTTCGCATCCATGTCGCGGCGAGCACCTTCGAAGGTCTGACGGATCGTCAGGCTGAGGCCGCAGGCCTTATCGCCTTGTCGGCGATAAGCAAGGCGTCGCCTGCGGTCCCCGACGCCGCGTCCGCGCCGACCACCGCCGCAAGCGTCGGGTCGTCAATGAAGAGGCGGCCGCCGACCATCACGAACAGTCCAGGGTTCCGCGACGCCCGGCGCACCGCAGCGATGGTCGAGACGATCACCTCGGTCGGCGTGTCGGAGGTGGCGCTGAGGCCGAACACGTCGAACCAGTCATGGCCGACCGTGCGGACCGCCTCCTCCCGGGTCGCCGCGGTGTCGAGCCAGGTCCGCCATCCTGCGCGCCGGAAATAGTCCTCCAGGATCACCAAGCCGAAGGCGTGCTGTTCGTTGGGAGCGGGGACGAAATAGGCCGAGGGCGCGTCCCCGTCCGCGTCGCGGGTCGGGATGCTGTGGCCCAGCGTCCGCACCACCTGCTGCAGGCGGCTCAGCCCCACCGTGACGTCGGTGAAGGAGATGTAGTCCTCATTCCAGTCGTCGCCCAGGCGTCGCGCGGTGGGGATGAGCAGGTCGACATAGACCTCCTCCAGCGACAGGCCGCCCTGGAGCAGCGTCTCGACATAGGCGGTCAGGATATGGGCTTCGCTCTGGAGCGTCATGCGCGCGAACGCCTCCAGGGTGCGCGGGCCGACCGAGGCGGGGGGCGCCGGCGCCCCCTCCTCGGGCTGACCATGCGCCAGCATCAGGCGGGGGATGATCTCGCCCTCGATGATCCTGGCCAGGTCCGCGCTGGACCGCTCCGGCCGGGGCGGCGGCGGGAAGTCGAGGGGCTCGGTCGATCGGGGTTCGACCCGCAGGGTCCGCGCCTCGGCCTTCTTCGGATCGAAAGCCGTGTTCAGCGACGACAGCATACCGACCATGGTGCCCCCTTGCAGGGCGGAAGCGACCCGCCGTGGCGAGAGGCCCGTCCTTGACGCTACCGTGCTCGGGACGCCCCCGAGCCATACGCCTTCGTGTCGCCTGTCCGGCTCCATCGCGCGGGATCCCGCCCTTCTCAGGCGAACCGGCGGAGGTCGGAAGAGGCTGTCATTTGGGATGCCATCACGATCGCTGCGGTCTGGCAATGGCATTCGACTCGCCCCTCGTCGTGTTTTGATGAAGCCGCGAAAAAAAACCTAGCAAGTCCATCAAAACCGTCAAGCCAACTTGACGGTCAATTCGATTGACACAGCTTTTGGGGTGACCCTAAGTTCGCGAACCTCATGCCGTCGCCTCAGGAGCACGGGCTATGAAAGCGGACGTCCACCCCCGGCCAACCTTCCCGTTCACACCCTCGTTCAGCCGGACGGGCAGTCGTTCGGACCCCAGCGGCCGCGGGGCTGGAAAGCCTTTGTCCCTCTCGGTTTCCCATCTTCTCGATCACTGGCTGGAAGGGGTGGCGGCCTGCCCATGGGGCGCCCATGCCGGCTTCAGCCCATGGGCGGGGCGATACACCGCCTGGACCGGCGAGTGCGCGATTCCACAATCGACGTTGGCGAGGACGTCAAAACCCGGTCGGGCTCAGCTTTACACGTCCGCCGAGCGGGCGCGGCGTGATGCCTCACCCTGGACCCGGGTCCAGGCGGTGCTCGCGCCGCTTCAGTTCGCCGCCTGTGCGGTGAGCCTCCTGCTGATCGTCCGCTACCTGACGACGGGGCAGGGCTACGCCCTGGCGACCGGCTCGATCCTGCTTAAGACCGCAGCCCTCTACGCCATCATGATCACCGGCTCGATCTGGGAGAAGGACGTGTTCGGCCGCTGGCTGTTCGCCCCCGCCTTCTTCTGGGAGGACGTGGTCAGCATGGTCGTGCTGGCGCTGCAGACCGCCTATGTGGCGGCGCTGATCCGCGGCTGGGGGTCGCCGGCCGAGCAGATGGCCATCGCCGTCGCCGCCTACGCCGCCTACGCCGTCAACGCCTCGCAGTTCCTGATGAAGCTGCGCGCCGCCCGGCTGGACGCGGCCCCCCGTCACGCCGTGACGGCCTGAGGCCGCCGGGGTGACCCGCCTCGCCACAGCCTTCGCCGAACGGGCGCCCGATGCAGCCGCCCTGCGCCCCGTCCTGCGCGAGCGGGGGCAGCGCGAGGTGTTCTGCGGGCTGACCAGCATCGTGTGGCTGCACAGGAAGATCCAGGACGCCTTCTTCCTGGTGGTCGGCAGCCGCACCTGCGCCCACCTGATCCAGTCCGCGGCGGGCGTGATGGTGTTCGCCGAGCCCCGCTTCGCCACCGCGATCATGGAGGAGCGCGACCTGGCCGGCATGGCCGACGCCAACGCCGAGTTGGACCGGGTGGTGGACGAGCTGCTGGCCCGCCGCCCCGACATCAAGACCCTGTTCCTGGTGGGCTCCTGCCCCTCGGAGGTAATCAAGCTCGACCTCGGCCGCGCGGCGCACCGCCTGTCCTCGCGCCACGCCCCTCGGCTGCGGGTGGTGAACTATTCGGGCAGCGGCATCGAGACGACCTTCACCCAAGGGGAGGACGCCTGCCTCGCCGCCCTCGTCGCCGAGGCGCCGGTTGCAGCGGCCGGCGCGACGCCCTCGCTGCTGGTCGTCGGCGCCCTGCCCGACGTGGTGGAGGACCAGTTCGCGCGCCTGTTCGCAGCCCTGGACATCCCCGTCGCCTTCTTTCCCGCCCGGCGTTCGGACGCCATCCCGGCCATCGGGCCGAACACCCGCGTGCTGCTGGCCCAGCCCTTCCTCGGCGAGACTATGACCCGTCTGGAGGCGCGCGGCGCCATCCGGCTGGCCGCGCCCTTTCCATTCGGCGCGGAGGGAACCACGGCCTGGCTCAAGGCCGCCGCCGCCGCCTGGACGGTTGACGCGGCCCGCTTCGAGGCCGTCGTCGCCCCGGGCCGCGAGCGCGCCCGTCGCGCGACGGCGCGCCATCGCGCGACGCTGGACGGCAAGTCGATCTTCTTCTTCCCCGACTCGCAGCTCGAGCCTTCGCTGGCGCGGTTCTTGACCCGCGAGCTGGGCATGCGGGCGATCGAGGTCGGCACGCCCTACCTGCACCGCGACCTGGTGGCCGAGGAGCTGGCCCAGCTGCCGGCCGAGGTGGTGGTCGCCGAGGGCCAGGACGTGGACCGCCAGCTCGACCGCTGCCGCGCCGCCCGGCCGGACCTGGTGGTCTGCGGCCTCGGCCTCGCCAACCCGCTGGAGGCGGAGGGCCTGACCACCAAGTGGTCCATCGAGCTGGTGTTCTCGCCGGTGCACGGCTTCGACCAGGCGGGCGACCTCGCAGGGCTGTTCGCGCGGCCCCTGGTCCGGCGCGGTCTCCTGGGTGTGGCGGCATGAAGCTGGCGGTCTGGACCTACGAAGGGCCGCCGCACGCGGGCGCCATGCGGGTCGCCACCGCCATGGAGGGGCTGCACTACGTCCTGCACGCGCCGCAGGGCGACACCTACGCCGACCTGCTGTTCACCATGATCGAGCGGCGCGACCGCCGGCCGCCGGTGACCTACACCACCTTCCAGGCCCGCGACCTGGGCTCCGACACCGCCGACCTGTTCAAGGCCGCCGTCAGCCAAGCCTACGACCGCTTCCAGCCCCAGGCGATGATCGTGGGCGCGTCATGCACCGCCGAGCTGATCCAGGACGACCCCTCAGGCCTCGCCCGCGCCCTGGCCCTGCCGGTCCCGGTGATCCCGCTCGAGCTCCCCAGCTACCAGAAGAAGGAGACCTGGGGCGCTTCGGAAACCTTCTTCCAGCTGGTCAAGACGCTCTGCCGCCCCGCCGGCGAGCGGCCCGCGCGCGCCGCGGACGCCGCGCCCTCCTGCAACATCCTGGGGCCGACGGCGCTCGGCTTCCGCCACAGGGACGACCTGGTGGAGGTCACCCGCATCCTGGCGCGCCTGGGGGTCTCGGTGAACGTAGTCGCGCCGCTCGGCGCCACGCCCGCCGACCTCGCCCGCCTGCCCGACGCCGACTTCAACGTCGTGCTCTATCCCGAGATCGCCAACCTCGCGGCCGCCTGGCTGGAGAAGGCGCATCGCCAGCCGGCCGTCCGCATCGCGCCGGTGGGCTTGGCCGCCACGCGCGAGTTCATCGCCGAGGTCGCGCGGCTGGCCGGCGTCGATGCCGCGCCGGCGCTGGACGATCCGTCCTCGCGCTCCGGCTGGTGGTCGCGCTCGGTGGATTCCAACTACCTGACGAACAAGCGCGTCTTCGTGTTCGGCGAGGCCAACCGCGCCATCGCCGCCGCCCGGGTCGCCTCCCAGGAGCTGGGCTTCGAGGTGGTGGGCCTGGGCGCCTATAACCGCGAGTTCGCCCGCGAGGTCCGCGCCGCCGCCGAGACCTACGGCCTGACCGCGCTGATCACCGACGACTACCTGGAGGTCGAGCGCGCCATCGCCGACGCCCAGCCGGAACTGGTGCTCGGCACCCAGATGGAGCGGCATATCGCCAAGCGGCTGCGCATCGCCTGCGCTGTGATCTCCGCGCCGGTGCACGTGCAGGACTTCCCGGCCCGCCACTCGCCCCAGATGGGGTTCGAGGGCGCCAACGTGATCTTCGACACCTGGGTGCACCCGCTGGTCATGGGCCTGGAGGAGCACCTGCT
>CAXUEN010000077.1:0-8797 GCA_964249945.1 uncultured Caulobacteraceae bacterium
CCCCTACCGCCTCGCCCGCGACATCCGCGGCATCGGCTTCCGCACCGCCGACCTCGTGGCCCGCCTCTCGGCCGCCGAGCTGATCCGCGCCGCGGTGCCGGCCATGGGCGGCCAGGGCGGCGGCGGCAAGCCCGACTTCGCCCAGGGCGGCGCCCCAGACGGGGCGAGGGCCCAGGCGGGGGTGGATGCGGTGCGGGCGGCATTGCGGTGAGCCGGAGCGGATCGCGATCGGCTTGACCTGTCCCTCTCCCGGCTAATGCCAGGACCCAGATTGCAGAGCGTCGCTGAAAGCCTTTGTGACGCCTTCCACGGCGCAAGGAGCTTATGATCTGGGTCCTGGCATTCGCCGGGACGAGCGGATTTGATCCGGCCTGGTTGAAAGCGCACTAGCCGGCGCTGAGGGTGAGCCGGCAGACCTGCGGCACGTGGTCGGAGCCGAGGTCCGGCCCCGTCTCGCACCTGTCCACCTGGACCTCGGAACTCACCGCCACGTGGTCGATGGGCGAGCCGATCCGCAGGCCGAAGGGGGCGGCGAGCACCCGGGTCACGGCCGGCCACAGGACGCCGTCCGCGCTCTTCAGGCCGGAAAGGCTCAGGAAGGCGTGGAAATAGGGCGACCAGGGCGGGGTATTCCAATCGCCGAGCACCAGCGTGGCGTCCCGGCCTCCCCCGTGATCGGCCGCCGCGTGACGGGTCTGCGCGATCCACTGGGCCGCAAGCTCCAGGGCGCTGTTGCGGTTGTCCCACTCCTCCTGCGTGTGCAGCGTGTTGGGATGGATGCCGAACAGCTGCACCGGTCGCCCCTCCAGGCGCACCGTCGCGTGGATCAGCGCCCGCATGTCCATGGACGGCTGGTAGGCCTCGGCCGAGGTCATGGGCTGGCGGGTGAAGATGTCGGTGTCGCTCCGGGTGGTCTGGAGCTGGGACGCGCGGTAGGGCAGGATGTCGCCCAGGGTGTCGAGCTGGGGCTCCCACCGTGGCGGCAGCTCGTTCAGCACCAGGACGTCGGGATGCATCCGCCGGAACCAGGCCACCGCCGTGTGGCTGTTCTGGTTGGTCCCCAGGCAGTTGAAGGTGACGACGGTCAGCTCTCGCCGGCCCGGTCCGGCGTGGGGCTGGGCGTCCCCGCGCAACGTGGGAACCGCCAGCAGCAGCATCTCGGTCGCCAGCAGCAGCCCCGCGACGCTGCTGAGCGCCACGCGGCGCCGGACGAGGCAGGCGGCCACGACCAGGGCGGCGGCGATCAAGGCGTAGGGACGGAACAGGCTGATCGTGTCGGCGGCACAGAGCCACTTGGCGACCGCCCCGCTCGCCGACAGCAGGGCCGACCCGACGCAGAGGACGACGCACAGCCAGTCCGCCACCGTGAAGGGGCGGCGCGGGGTTCCGCGCCACCGCCAGCGCCGGGCGGCCTTCGACGAGAGCGTCGAGGTCACGCCCGGCGTCCTTCGGACCGCCGCCGGGCCGCCGCCGAGGCGGCTTCGTACGCCTCGCGGACCTTCGGATAGGTCCGCTCCAGCGACCACTGCATCACGTCGGTGGCCGCCGCGTTCTCGGCCAGGCGGGCGCGCATCTTGGGATTGCGCAGCAGGCGGACGGTGGCGCGGGCCGCGTCGGGGACGGAGTCGACGATGATGGCGTTCTCGCCGTCGCCGATCACGTCCTCCAGGCCCGGCACCCGGGTCACCACGATGGCGCGGCCGCCGGCGGCGTACTGCACCACCACCCGCGGCAGGCCCTCGCGCACCGAACTCAGCACGCAGACGTCGGCGAGCGCGATCAGCCGTTCCGGGTCGCCCCGGTGGCCGAGGAAGCGCACCCGCCCGCTCCAGCCCAGCGCCTCTGCGGCGGCGCGGACGCCCTCCATCTCCGGCCCCACGCCGGCGAACAGCAGCACCGCCTCGGCCGGGCAGGCGGAGGTCGCCAGGGCGTTCAGGTACTGCAGCTGGCGCTTGCGCGGCTCGAAGGCGGCGAGCATCAGGATGACGGGCGGCCGGCTCTCCTCGGTCAGGGGCTCGGCGTGTGGTCCACAGGCCAGCAGCTCGCGCCAGTCCTCCGGCCAGGGCGCGTCGCGGAACTGCTCCACCGGCATGGGGCTGAAGGCCACTACGTGCTGCTCGGGGCGGCCCATGCCGCGGGCCAGGCATTCGGCGCGGACGGCGGGGCTGACGTCGATGAACACGTCGGTGAAGCCGGCGCAGAACCGCTCCGCGACGAGGTAGATGATCCGCTTGCTGCGCCGGATCTGGATCCAGGGCAGGATGTGCACGCCGTGGATGATGGCGGGCGCGGCGTCACCTCGCCTGGCCGCCAGCCTTGCGGCGATGCGGCCGAGCACCCCGGCCTTGCTTTGGTGGGTATGCACGACGTCCGGCGACAGCTGGCGGAACAGCTTCACCAGTCGACGCACGGCGGAAAGGTCGTTGAGCGGGGCGATCTCGTGCACCAGGGCGTCGATCTTGTGCAGTTCGAAGCGGCGGCGCGCCTGTTCGGTGATGCTGGCCTCGTGTTCCAGTCCGTGCACGATGACCACGCGGTGGCCGTCGTCTTGCTGGGCCGCGGCGACAGCCAATGTATTCTCTTCCGCGCCGGCGCGGAGCAGGCGGGTGAGAACGTGGATGATCACCATCTCCGCACCGATCCGCCGCAACCTTCCAGTCCAGGCCTCTTACCGTCCAAGTTGAACATGGCATACGGCTGCGACTAGATCGCGCGAGTATGTCACGGTAGTCGTGCGCGCAGGCTCCGGCTACATCGGCGCCATGCCACCGGCGATGATGTCGGGTGGCCCTGCAGAAGAGGCGGTTCCCGCTGCGATGTCCAGCTTCAGGGCGTTTCCGTCTCACGCGGACCGGCTCGGAGCGCGCACGGTTGACCTTGCGGCCGTCCTTCTGCAGCGTCGTCCCGCCTAGGTCGCGAGGTTTCGTCCGATGAATGTCATGGCCAACACCCCTGGGGGCGACGCGACGCCCAACCGCCAGGTTCGGGAGATGAACGCCGACGACGGCCAGGGCGCGGAGGTGTTCTACGGCGCCCGGCTCGACCCGCAGCGCCTGGTGGCGGTGTTCCGCGCCCACTGGTGGCTGTTCGCCCTGGTGGCGGCGGCCATATTCCTGCTCGCGGCAGCCTACACCGTGGTGGCCCCCCGCATCTTCACCGCCACCGCCAGCGTGGTGCTGGAGGCGCCGCAGAAGCCCGGCCCGAACGGGGAGATGCAGCCCGCCCAGCCGGCCGACTCCGCCACCGTCGACACCGAGGTGCAGCTGGTCCAGTCCCGCGACATCGCCGAACAGGTGGTCAACGCGCTGAAGCTCGACCACGACGCGACCTTCTGGGCCGGTTCCCACCACACCGCGCCGGTGGACCAGGACCGCCGCCACGACGCGGCGATCGACGTCGTTCAGGGCGGGCTGAAGGCCAAGCGGTCCGGCCTGACCTCGGTCATCACCATCGGCTTCGCCTCGCGCGACCCCAACCTCGCCGCCCGCATCGCCAACGGATACGCCGACCAGTACCTGATCGCCCAGAGCCAGGCCAAGCTGACCTCCAGCAAGCAGGCGGGCTCCGCGCTGAACGACAAGCTCGAGAGCCTGCGCAAGGCCGCCCTGTCCGACGCCGCCGCCCTGGCCCAGTTCCGCACCGCCCACGGCCTCTACAGCACCGAGGGCACGGCCCTGAACGAGCAGGAGGCGACCAGCTACAATGAGCAGCTCGCCCAGGCCCAGGCCGACCTGACCGGGGACCAGGCCCGCCTGAACGTGGCCAAGTCGCAGCTCGCCGGCGATGCGGAGGGGGCGAAGGCCGTGGCCCTGGACAGCCCGGTGCTGCAGAACCTGCGGGCCCAGCGCTCCCAGCTCACCGCCCAGATCGCCGAGCTGGAGAACCGCTACGGCGCCCGCTATCCCGACGTCGTGGCCGCCGACAAGCAGCTCGCCGACGTGAACGCCGGCATCCAGGCCGAGGTGCGCCGCATCGTCTCCGACCTGCAGACCAGGGCGGAGGTCTCGCGCCAGCGGGTCGCCAGCATGCAGTCTGCCCTGGGCTCGGCCCGCGGGCGGCTGGCCGGGGGCACCACGGCCTCGGTGAACCTGGACGAGCTGCAGCGCCGCGCGGACGCCTCGCGTCAGGTCTATGAGGACTACATGGCCCGCTACCAGCAGGCCAGCGCCTCGGAGGGCACCGAGCAGCCCGACGCCCGCATCACCAACCGCGCCGACCCGCCGCAGAAGCCCTCCTCGCCCAACGTGCCGCTGAACCTGGCGCTGGGCTTCATCGTGGCCGTGGGCGCAGGTGTCGGGGCCGTCTTCTCCCGCGAGGCGCTGCACTCGGGCATCGCCACGGGCGAGGACATCGAGCAGCGCCTGGGCCTGCCGCACCTGGGCTCGGTGCCGGAGCTGGCCTCGGTCGCCGACAAGGAGGACCGGCACATGAGCCCTCCGGACTACCTGCTGGCCAAGCCGCTCTCCGCCTTCGGCGAGGCGGTGCGGGGCCTGCGGACCTCGCTGAAGTTCGCCGGCGGCAGCGCGGAGGGCGCCAGGATCGTGGTGCTGACCTCCGCCCTGCCGAGCGAGGGCAAGTCGACCACGGCGCTGTGCCTGGCGCGCTCCGCCGGCCAGTCCGGCGCCCGGGTGCTGCTGGTGGACTGCGACCTGCGCCGCCGCACCGTGAACAAGCTGCTGGGACTCGAGCCGCAGGTCGGCCTGCTGGAGGTGCTGAACGGCACGGCGCAGCTGAAGGACGTGATCGTGCTCGACGAGCCGTCGGGCGCCTACATCCTGCCGCTGGCCAGCTCCTCCACCTCGCCTGAGGAGGTGTTCGAGACCGCGGCCATGAACCAGATGCTGCGCGAGGCCGCCGCGGGCTTCGACATCGTCTTCCTGGACACCGCGCCGGTGCTGGCGGTGGCGGAGACGCGGGTGCTGGCGGCCAAGTGCGACGCGGTGGTCTTCCTGGCGCATTGGCGCAAGACGCCGGAGAAGGCCATCATCGCCGCGCTGAAGCTGCTGGACGCCTCGGGCGCGCCGGTGGCCGGCGTCGCCCTGACCCAGGTCAACATGCTGCAGCAGGCTCGCTACGGCTACGGCGACGCGACCTACTACTACGCGGACTACAAGAAGTACTACAACGCCTGAGGACCGGACTTCCGCCCTGCTGCCCAGGCTAGTGGGTTGGGTGGCTCAGTCCACCGCCAGGATGATGTGAGACGATTTGATGAGCGCCTGAACCCGCTCGCCCGGACCGAAGCCGAGGGCGTCCCCGCTCCCTCGCGTGATGGTGGCGGTGAGGCTATGGCCCTCGTCCAGCTCGACCACGACCCCGTCGTTCACCGCGCCTTCCGCGTGGCGCGCGACCACGCCGCTCAGCTGGTTGCGAGCGGAGGTCCGCAAGGTCACGTCGCCGGGCGCCAGGATGACGAAGCTGGCCTTGATCAGCGCCATGGCCTCGCGGCCCGGGACTAGGCCGAGTTCGTGGGCGCTGGTGCGGGTCACCACGGCGGTAAGCGCGACCGAGGGGCTGAGGCGCAACGTCACCTCGCAGTTCACGGCCCCCTCCGCGACATGTTCCACAACGCCCCTCAGGACGTTGCGTGCGCTGGTCTTCATGGCGCGGGCTCCGGGTCAGGCCGCCTTGGCGGCGGGCGTGAAGGCTTGCAGGGCCGCGCCTGCCCGCTTGGGTCCGAGCACGGCCATGGCGCTACGGCCCGAGCCGAGCAGGCGGCCGCCGACCCGGCGCAGGTCGTCCAGCGTGGTGGCGTCAATGTCGGCGCCCAGGGCCTCGGGGGTGAGCAGGCGGTCGAAGAGGTGCAGGTGGGCGGCGGCCTGCTCGGCCCGGGCCAGGGGCGACTCGCGGCCCATGAACAGGTGGGCCTTCAGCTGGGCCTTCGCCCGGGCGAGTTCGGCCGGCATGGGCGCCTCGGACAGGGCGGCGATCTGATCGGCCGCCACCCGGGCGGCGCGGGGCGCGTCGGTCGCGGCGCTGCCGGCATAGACGCCGAACACCCCTGTGTCCTCGTAGCTCTCGCAGTAGGCGTCGATGGCGTAGGCCAGCCCCATCTCCTCCCGCACGATCTGGAAAAGGCGCGACGACATCCCGCCGCCCAGGATCTCAGCGAACAGGCGGAGCGCGAAGTAGTCGGGGTCCGAGGCGCCGACTCCCTCCATCAGCAGGACGAGGTGGGCCTGCTCCAGCTTGCGAGCCTCGGCCTCCGCCCCGCCCACGAACCGCCCTGGCTCAGGCGCCAGACCGCCAGGGCCGGGACGCGCGTCGCCGAAGGCGGCCTCGGTCAGGGCCAACAGTTCGTCCTCATCCAATGCGCCAGCGGCCGACACCACGATCCGGTCGGGGCTATAGAGCGCCCGATGGTAGTCCCTGAGGGAGATCGGGGTGGCGCGGCCGATGCTCTCCACCGTGCCCAGGATCGGCCGCCCGAGCGCCTGGCCTGGGAAGGCGTGGGACTGAGCGAGGTCGAAGACCTTGTCGTCCGGCGTGTCGGCCGCTTCGGCGATCTCCTGGCCGATGACGGACTTCTCCTGCGCCAGGTCGGCCTCGGCCATGGTGGGGCGGCGCACCAGGTCGACCAGGACCGACATGGCCAGAGGCAGGCCGCCCGCCAGGCAGCGCACCTGGAAGCTGGTGCGCTCGTATCCGGTGGCGGCGTTGATCTGGCCGCCGGCCGACTCGATCACCTCCACGATGTCGCGGGCGCTGCGGCCGCCGGCGCCCTTGAACACCATGTGCTCGAGCAGGTGCGACCAGCCATTGCGCGCCTCGTCCTCCCAACGCGCGCCCCCTCGGATCACTACGGACAGGGCCGCACTCTGCAGCCCGTCCATGGGATCGGCGACGACGCGGACGCCGTTGGAGAGGCGGTGCAGGCGTGGGCTCAAAGCGCGGGTGTCCTGTGCGGCCGGGAAGCGGGTCAGCTCGCCGCGAAGCCGCTTGCGGCGAAGCGGCGTATATAGGCCTTCACGGCGTCGGCGTCCGCAGCCAGGCGGTCGATCCGCTCCAGCCGGTCGAACAGGCCGTGCGCCCGGGCGTGCAGGGCGGGATCACTGCCTGTGGCGGCGCGTACGGCCTCGGGGAACTTGGCTGGGTGGGCGGTGGCCAGGACCACCAGAGGCGTCCCGCCGGTCTGCGTGCGGCGGGCGGCGGCGAGGCCCACGGCGGTGTGGGGGTCCACCAGCTCACCCGTCTCGTTCAGGGTGGACAGGATGGTGCGCGCGGTCTCGTCCTCGCTCACCGCCTGGCCGGTGAAGCCGTCGCGCATAAAGGCCAGGGTGGAGGGGGCAAGATCGATGGCGCCCTCCGCCGCGAAGGCCTCGAAGGCGCGGGCGGTCTCCACTGCGTCCCGGCGCGAGGCCTCGAAATAGAGCCGCTCGAAGTTGGAGGCGACCTGGATGTCCATGGCCGGGCTCTGGGTCGCCATCACCTGGCCTCGGGCGTAGCGGCCGGTCTCCAGGGCGCGGGCCAGGATGTCGTTGCCGTTGGTGGCCACGGTGATCCCGGCGATGTCGAGCCCCATCCGCCTCGCGGCGTAGCCGGCGAAGGCGTCGCCGAAGTTGCCGGTCGGTGTGGAGAAGGCCACAGGCCGATGCGGGGCGCCCAGCGCCACGGCCGCGGTGATGTAGTAGACCGACTGCGCCGCCACCCGCACCCAGTTGATGGAATTGACGCCGGAGAGGTCGACCTCGGCCTTGAAGGCGTCGTCACGGAACAGGGCCTTCACCAGGTGCTGGCAGTCGTCGAAGGTGCCGTCCACCGCGGCCACGCGCACGTTAGAGTCGCGGGTGGTGGTCATGAAGCGGCGCTGCACCTCGCTGATCTTGTCGTGGGGGAACAGCACCACGATCCGCGCGTGCCGCGCGCCGCGGAAGGCCTCCACCGCCGCGCCCCCGGTGTCTCCGGAGGTGGCGCAGACGATGGTGAGGGTGCGGTCGCTCCCCGCCAGCGCCGCGTCGTACAGCCGCGAGAGCAGCTGCATGGCCACGTCCTTAAAGGCGAGCGTCGGTCCGTGGAACAGCTCCAGCAGGAACAGTGTGTCGCCGAGCTGCTTTAGCGGCGTCACGGCCGGGTGGGCGAAGGTGGCGTAGGCGTCCTCGGCGATCGCCTGCAGCTGGTCGCGCGGGAAGGCGTCGCCGGCGAAGCGGGCGATGACCTCGGCGGCCACGTCGGAATAGGGCTGGCCGGCGAAGGCAGCGATTTCGGCGGCGGAGAAGGTGGGCCACTCCTCCGGCACGTACAGGCCCCCGTCTGGGGCCAGGCCGGCGAGCAGCACCTGCTTGAAGTCCGCGGGCGCGACCTGGCCGCGGGTGGAGACGTAGCGCATCCGGGGCCCCGCTCAGGCCGGCCGGGGCCGGCGGAGCTTGGCCGCGTAGACGCCCACCAGCCCCGCGGCCAAGCCGAACCAGGTGAGCGCATAGCCTAGGTGGTTGTTGGGGATGTCTGTGGGGATCGCCGCCGGGCGCGGACCGGGGAGGGGAGCGGCCGGCCATTCTAGCATCAGCACCACGGGCGCAGGCGCGGGTGCGTTCAGGGCTGCGGCCATGGCGGGTACGTCGCGGGTGTGCCAGTCGTTCCTGGCCGGCGTATTGGGCAGGCTGAGCCAGGTGGCGGGCTCCGGGCGGCGAAGCACGCCCACGATGGGACCGTCGAGGGCGGGTCCGGGGCGGATCTCTTCCAGGTGGTCGCGGTCCACGAAGCCGCGGTCCACCAGCAGCGAGCGATAGCGGCCGGCCTGGAGGGGGCAGGCGGTGATCAGCCGGTCGGACGCAAGGTGGGCGTGGGTGCCGGGGAAGCC
>CAXUEN010000078.1:0-3074 GCA_964249945.1 uncultured Caulobacteraceae bacterium
GGACGGCTCGGTCCACTCGACGATTTCCATGATGTCGTCGAAACCCGCACGTCCGAGCCCGGTACGGGCGATGAAGACCGCCCCGACGCCGGTCGGCGGGGGGGTCGTGATCTCGACGACGGTGAAGGGGACGTGGTCGCCGTGCCGCGGCCAGTCGGACAGGCGCACCCACGCCTCCCCATCGCCGCCGAGCGTGGTGAGGCGCACGAGCCAGGCGATCATCGGCGGCTTGGAGAAGTAGCCGAACGCCAAGTGGCGCGACCACAGCCAGTACTGCGCCTCGTCCGGGTAGAGTTCCACCGGGCTCAGGAACAGGCCCGCCACCCGCACCGCGGTGACCAGGCCGACCACCGCCAGGGTCCAGGCCCAGGCGCGGCGCAGGGCGTCCGGACCGCGCGGGGACGCCGCACCCTTGAAGTTCAACAGTCGACGCCTCCGTGCAGCGCAGGCCTCTAAAGGCGTCGGGCCAGCCTGGGCAAGCGCCGGATGAGGGGACGCAGGCACTGGGGCTTCTCCGCATCACCCTCGCCTTCCCGGCGCGGGTCCGCGCCTTGACCTCGCCGCATGGGGGCCGCAGTCAAGCGGCGTCGCCGCCGAAGGCCTATTGCGCCCATGAGCCTGATCCAGCCCGCCGAATGGTCTCTCCACCGCGCCATGTGGGTGGGCTTCCCCAGCCACGCGGAGCTGTGGGAGGACGACCTCGCCCCCGCCCAGGCCGAGGTGGCGGCCCTGGCGCTCGCTCTGGCCGGGCCGGGGGCGGAGCGGGTGCGTTTGCTGGTCCGCGGCGACGAGGCCGAAGCCGCCGCCCGGACCCTGCTCGGCGAGCGCTCGGGCGTGGAGATCGTGCGCGCGCAGTTCGGCGACGTGTGGCTGCGCGACACCGGCCCGATCTTCGTCAAGCGCGGGGAGGAGACGGTGGCCGCCGCCTTCCGCTTCAACGGGTGGGGGGAGAAGTACGTGCTGGACGACGACGAGCTGGTGGCCGAGCAGATCGCCGCCGCTGCGGGCTCTCCCCGGGTGGAGCACGGCTTCGTGCTGGAGGGCGGCGCCATCGACGCCGACGGCCTGGGCGCCCTGGTCACCACGCGCCAGTGCCTGACCAACCCCAACCGCAACCGGGGCTGGACCCCGGCCAAGGCCGAGGCGGCGCTGGGTGGCGCGCTTGGCGTGCAGAAGGTGATCTGGCTCGGCGAGGGCATGGCCAACGACCACACCGACGGTCACGTGGACAACCTGGCCCGCTTCGTGGCGCCGGGTGTGGTGGCCTGCCCGGTCGGCTTGGGCAGGGACGACCCCAACACGGCCGTCTATGGCGAGGCCGCCGCCTGCTTGGCGAAGTCGAGCGACGCCCGTGGCGTGGAGCTGCAGGTCATGCGCCTGCCCTCGCCCGGCCGCATCCTGAACGCGGACGGGGACGTGGTCCCCGCCAGCCACATGAACTTCCTGATCGCCAACGAGGCGGTGGTCATGCCGATCTACGAGGATCGCGCCAGTCCGCTGGCGCTCGATGCGCTGGCCGCCATGTTCCCGGAGCGGGAGGTGATCGGACTGTCTTCCCGCGCCCTGCTCACCGGCGGCGGCAGCTTCCACTGCATCTCCCAGCAGGAGCCCGCCTGATGGCGCGAACCCTGACCCTCGCCGCGCTCCAGACCGCCTATGGCCTGGATATGGCCGCCAACATCTCGGCTACCGCGGAGCTGGTGCGCGAGGCGGCGGGAAAGGGCGCCCAGGTGATCCTGCCGTCGGAACTGTTCCAGGGTCCCTATTTCTGCGTCACCCAGGAAGAGCGCTGGTTCGCCACCGCCCATCCCTGGCGCGAGCACCCCTGCGTCACCGCGCTCGCGCCCCTGGCGGCCGAACTCGGCGTGGTCATCCCCATCTCCATCTTCGAGCGGGAGGGGCCGCACTACTACAACAGCCTGGTGATGGCGGACGCGGACGGATCCCTGCTCGGCGTCTACCGCAAGAGCCACATCCCCGACGGCCCGGGCTACCAGGAGAAGTACTACTTCCGTCCCGGCGACACCGGCTTCAAGGTCTGGGACACCCGGTTCGGCCGCATCGGGACGGGCATATGCTGGGACCAGTGGTATCCGGAGGCCGCCCGGGCCATGACCCTGATGGGCGCGGAGGTCCTGCTCTACCCCACCGCCATCGGCAGCGAACCCCACGACGCCAGCCTGGACACCCGCGATCCGTGGCGGCGCGTGATGCAGGGCCACGCCGTGGCCAACGTCATCCCCGTGGTCGCCGCCAACCGCATCGGGACCGAGCCCGGCGGGAACGGCGGGGCGGGGCAGACCTTCTACGGCTCCTCCTTCATCGCCGACCATCGCGGCGACCTGATCGCGGAGTTCGACCGGGAGGCGCGAGGCGTGCTGACCGCCACCGTCGACCTCGACTTCCTGCACACCCACCGGGCAGCCTGGGGCTTCTTCCGCGACCGGCGGACCGACCTGTACGAGGCGGTGGGGCCTCGACGGGTGTTCGAGGGGCGGTGACGCCTACCTGGACAGACGCTCGCGTGGCCGAGTAATGATCACGGCGGGCTGGGGCAGGTGAGGGCGTGCATGAGTGAAGTCTGTGAGCCCGCGCCTGCGGACAGCTCGACTCTCACCCGAGCGGAACTCATGAGCCGGTTCGAGAGCCTGGGCGATGATTGTGAGTTCGGCGCCGTCCAGCGCCATTTCGGCGCCGAACCGCTCGGCCTGTTCCGCTGGTCCAATCCTCGGGCGGAAATGATCCGTCACGGCCTGGAGACCGACTTCGCCGACCTGGGACGGAACGCCCGGGTCGAGCTGGACGCGCAGACACCGGCGGAATGGATACTCGTGGAGCCGGACTATCATCTGCGCCAGCACACCCATGTCCGTAAAGGAGAACTGCCTGGTGAGATCGTCCAGCAGCAGCAGATGACCCGCTTTTCCTTCCTGAAGTGGAAGCTGCTCGGTGACATCAGGGAAGCGAACAAGATCTTCGTGATCAAGTCCGCGCCGAACCTCGCCTATGACGTCGTCGCTCCGATCGCTGCGGCCCTGCGCCGGAGGGGGCCGACCTGGCTTCTGTGGGTGGTG
>CAXUEN010000078.1:3084-8788 GCA_964249945.1 uncultured Caulobacteraceae bacterium
GGAGAGGACATCGGCCGGGTGGAGGTCGTGGAACCGGGCCTGCTTCAAGGCACAGTCGCCTACGTCCAGGCGCAAGGCGAGAACTTCGGCGATTTCTCCTACGAGACGTGGGCCGTCATGCTCGAGAACGCCTGGGGGCTCGTCTCGCGCCTGACCCGATCTGATTCGCTTGATCTTTCCCAGAGATGACCAGCGAAGACCATCAGCGTTCCGACATCGTCGGAGACGACCATTGCTGGATCGCGTTTAGACGCACACCAAGGGTTTGTGAGTTCTTCAACAGCAATTCCATATTCTTCGAGCACGACGGTCCGGAGCTGTCACCGGATGAAAACGGGCGCGTGATCGTCACCAAAGTGGGAGTGATCGAGCAGTACACGCTGAGATCAGGTTTCACCAGCTGCGCCATGGGGGCGTTCAGTTACTGCCACACGCCTGATCTTGAGGTCGGCATGAGGATCGGGCGATATTGTTCCATGGGTTCCGGATTGCTGGTGTTCGGAGAGCGTCATCCTATGGAATGGGTGACGTCCAGCAACATCACCTACGCCTTCTCCCCGGGTTTCTCCAAGCCGCACTTCCTGCGGGCCCACGAGGAGTTGATGCATGACCGTTGGACGCCACTTCATCCGCCGCCGTTTGGCGAGGCGCCGGACATTGGGCACGACGTCTGGATCGGTCAGAACGTGACGATCGCCCGCGGCGTGACAATTGGTACGGGGGCTGTGATCGGGGCGGCCGCTGTGGTCAGCAAGTCGGTCGAGCCCTATGCGGTGGTCGCCGGCAATCCGGCTCGTTTCATCCGCCATCGTTTTCCCGAGGAGGTTCGGACCCGCCTGCTCGCGTCGAAATGGTGGGAGTTGCACCCCGATATCCTGTTCCGCTTCGACCGGGCCGATCCGGTGCGCTTCCTGGATCAACTCGACGAGGCTCAGGCAGCCGGAACCGACGCGCCTTGTCCGGCGCGATCTTTCACTTGGCAGGACATGGTGCGGGAGATCGCCGACCTATCGGCTTAGCGGCGACGACATGACGCAGCCCGAGTCCGCAGGAGTTTTCCGTCAGCTCTCCGTCGAGGATGCGTCCGCGCCCTGCCTCGCAACTGCCCAGGCCGCCGCGTCCCGCACCTGATCGCTTGCGTCCTCCAGCCGCGCCCGAGCCGCGTCAGCCAGCGTTTGATCCCCCGAATTGCCGATGGCGTAGAGCACGTTGCGCACGAAGCGGTCGCGGCCGATGCGCAGCACCGGCGACCTGCGGAACAGGCTGCGGAACGCCGCCTCGTCGAGCGCCGCCAGCTCCGCCAGGCTCGGCGCGCGCAGCGCGTCCCGGGCCTGCACCCGCATCTCCGCCGCGACTTGCGCGAACTTGTTCCAGGGGCAGGCGGCCAGGCAGTCGTCGCAGCCATAGATGCGGTTGCCGAGCGCTTCGCGGAACTCCAGCGGGACGGGACCCTCGTGCTCGATGGTCAGGTAGGAGATGCAGCGCCGGGCGTCGATCTGGAACGGAGCGGGGAAGGCCTGCGTGGGGCAGGCGTCCAGGCAGGCGCGACAGGAGCCGCAGGCCTCGGCCCCGCCCTCCGGCGCGTCGGGCTCGAGCTCCAGGGTGGTGAGGACCACTCCCAGGAACAGCCAGGAGCCGAACGCGCGGCTGACCAGGTTCGTGTGCTTGCCCTGCCAGCCCAGCCCCGCGGCCTGGGCCAGGGGCTTCTCCATCAGGGGTGCTGTGTCCACGAACACCTTCACCTCGCAGCCGAAGCGCGCCTTTGTCCAGCCGGCTAGCATCTTCAGCCGCCCCTTGATCAGCGGGTGGTAGTCGTCGCCCTGGGCGTAGGCGGAGATGGCGCCTCGCCCCCGCGCCGCCTGCAGGGCGCGGGGATCGCGGTCGGGGGCGTAATTCAGGCCGAGCACGAGGGCCGAGCGCGCTTCCGGCCACAGCGCGAGGGGAGGGGCGCGGCGCTCCAGCGTCTGCTCCATCCAGTCCATGGTCCCGTGGCGGCCGGCCTCCACGAACGACTGCAGGCGTGCGCCCGCCGGCCAGGGCCGGGCGGCGTCGGCCACGCCCAGCGTATCGAAGCCGAGCGCCGCCGCCCGCTCGGCGATCGCCTCGCGCGGGGTCGGCTGCGGCCGGCGCACCTTCCGCGCGCGAAGCTGTGGGACAGGAGCCTGCATGCCTCCATAATGGGCGCGCGAGCGGCTGAGGAAAGAGATGGCGAGCATCCTGCGCACCGAGGTCAAGGACGACAGCTGGGCCACCTTCCTGCGCGCCGAGATCCGGCTCGACGACGGCCAGGTGGTCTGGCGCCAGGTGGAGGACCACGGCTGCGCCGCCGTGGTGCTGCCCTATGATCCGGAGCGCCGCACCGCCCTGCTGGTGGAGCTGTTCCGCGCGCCGGGGCTCTATGCGGGCGGCTCCGGGTTGGTGGTGGAGGCGATCGCCGGCATCGTGGACGCGGGCGAGACGCCGGAGGCCGCCGCCCGGCGCGAGGCCATGGAGGAGGCGGGCGTGCGCCTGGACACCCTGGAGTTCGTCGGCGAGGTCTGGACCACGCCCGGCATCTCCACCGAGCGGATGAGCCTGTATCTGGCGGCCCATGCGGCCGGGGACCGGGTGGCGGCGGGCGGCGGAGCTGCGGGCGAGCACGAGAACATCACCGTCCTGGAGCGCCCGCTGGCCGAGCTCGGGGCCGAGCTCGAGGCGGGGCGGATCGGCGACATGAAGCTGCTGGCCCTGGTCCAGGCGCTGAGGCTGCGCCGGCCGGAGCTGTTCGGCTAGCCCTCAGCTGCCCCCGAACGACAAGTTTCGGTCGGCTCGTCCCGGCCTTTGCGGAATGAGCGGAAAGTGCGCGCACGACGGCGAGTCGCCGAGGGCCGCGGAACGTCAGCCTTTGCAGAGGCATTGAGCAGGCGCCATCGCCGAGGACCCCTCCCATGCGCCTGCCCCTCGTCCCGCCCGACAAGCTCAGCGCCGAGCAGAAGCCGCTCTACGAAGCCTTCAAGGGCCAGATCGAAGGCGGCTTCAGCGGCTTCAAGACCGTGCGGGAGGACGGCGCCCTACTCGGCCCCTGGAGCGTCTGGATCCAGGAACCCAAGGTGGGCGAGGCCACCCGCATTTTCCTGGACGCCGTCTCAACCATGGGCCGGCTGTCCGACGCAGTGAAGCAGATCGCCATCCTGGCCGTCGGCTCCCGTTTCAAGGCCGCCTACGAGATGTATGCCCACGCCGCGGTGGGGGGGCGCGACGGCCTGTCGGCGGACAAGATGGCGGCGGTCTGCGCCGGCCAGAAGCCCACCGACATGACCCGCGAGGAGGCCACCGCCTTCAACGTGGCCATGGCGCTGCTGGACGGCGGCGTGCTGCCGGGGCCAACCTACGACGCCGCCCGCGAGGCGCTGGGCCAGGGCGCGCTGAACGAGCTGATCCAGATCGTGGGACTGTACGCGCTCGTCTCCGTCACGCTGAACGCCTACGACGTGCCGACCGAAGAGCTGGAGGACTGAGGGAACAGGGGTCCGTGGCCCTGGGTTCTTCGATCATGACCGTGACCGCTGAGACCTTCATCGACGCCCTCCACCGGCTGGAGGGCGAACACGACCTGGACGCGATCGCGTCCCTGTTCGCAGACGACGCGGTCATCTCCAACCCGCTGGTCCAGAACGAGGGCCAGCCGGGCGCGGCGGCCTTCTGGGAGGCGTACCGTAAGAGCTTCGACGACATCCGCTCGGAATTCTCCACCATCCTAGAGCACGACGGCCCCATAGCGCTGGAGTGGCGGAGCACCGGCACCGCCAAGGGCAAGCCGTTCGCCTACGAGGGTGTGAGCATCCTGGAGGCAGGCGACAAGGTCACCGCCTTCCGGACCTATTTCGACAGCGCGCAGCTGGGGCGCAAGCTGACCGGCCAGGACTGACCACGTCAGAACAGGACGCGCGGGTTCATGATCCGGTTGGGGTCGAAGGCGGCGCGGACACGGCGCATCAGCTCCACCGCCTGGGGGTCCTTGTAGCGCAGCGCCTCGGCGGACTTCATCACCCCCAGCCCGTGTTCGGCGGAGATGGAGCCGCCGAGGTCGTCCACGATGTCGTGGATGGCCTGGGCGCCTTCCGCCCGCATAGCCGCGTGCGCTACGCCGTCCCCGCCCTGCGGCTGCAGCACGTCATAGTGGATGTTGCCGTCCCCCACGTGGCCGAAAGCGACCACCCGCGCGCCCGGCGCCAGGACCTCGGCCGCCGCCGCAGCGCGCGCCAGGAACTGCGGCACGCAGGAGACCGGCACGGAGACGTCGTGCTTCCAGGTGACGCCCTCGGGCTTCTGGGCGGCGGACTGCTCCTCGCGCAGCCGCCAGAAGGCCGCGGTCTGGGCCTGGCTCTGGGCCAGGGCCGCGTCCCCGATCAGGCCGTCTTCCAGGCTTGAGGCCAGCATGCGCTCCATGGCCGCCTCCGCGTGGCCGCCTTCGCTGCTGGCGATCTCCACCAGCACGATCCAGGGGAAGGGCTGGCCCAGCGGATCGCGCACGTCGGGGATGTTCCTCAGCGCCAGCTCCACGCCGGCGCGGCTGATCAGCTCGAAAGCCTCCACCGCCCCCCCGCTCTCGTCCTTGGCGCGGGCCAGCAGGTGGAGGGCGGCCTCGGGACTGGCCAGGCCGGCGATGGCCACGGCGCGCGAGCGCAGGATGGGGAACAGCTTCAGCGCGGCGGCGGTGACCACGCCCAGCGTCCCCTCAGCGCCGATCAGCAGCTGCTTGAGGTCATAGCCGGTGTTGTCCTTGCGCAGCCGCTTCAGACCCTGGAACACCTTTCCGTCCGGCAGCACCGCCTCGATCCCCAGCACCAGCTCGCGCATGGAGCCGTAGCGCAGCACCGCGGTCCCTCCGGCGTTGGTGGAGATCAGGCCGCCGATGGTGGCGCCGCCCTCCGAGGCCAGGCTGAGGGGGAAGAACCGCCCGGCCTGCCGCGCGGCGTCCTGCACGGTGGCCAGGGGTACGCCGGCCTCAACCACCATGACGTCGTCGAGCGGCGCCACCTCCCGGATCGTCCGCAGCCGCTCGGTGGACAGCAGCACCTCGCCCGCGGGGATCTGGCCGCCGACCAGCCCGGTGTTGCCGCCCTGGGGCGTCACCGCGATCCGGTGCTCGGCGCAGTGGCGCACGATCTGCGCCACTTCCGCCGTGGAGCGGGGCGACAGCAGCAGCGGCGTGGAGCCCCGCCAGCGATCGCGCCACTCCCGCAGCTTCGGGGCGAGCCGGTCCGCATCGTCGGACCAGCCGCCCGGGCCGACCAGGGTCTTGAGGGCGGCGATGGGGCCGGGCAGGGCGTCGTCGGGCATCGCGACGCCATAGCAGATTCCGCCGCCCCCGGTCTGGGCTGGAGGGTCCGGCCGGCTGCGGCTATCCTCGGCGCCATGGCGCTGCTGCCCATCACCGACGCGCTCTCCATCGAGGAGGACGAGATCACGCTCCGCTTCGTGCGCGCAGCTGGCCCCGGCGGCCAGAACGTCAACAAGGTCTCCACCGCCGTGGAGCTGCGCTTCGACGCCCGTCGCTCGCCGTCGCTCACCGACGCGGTCAGCGTGCGGCTCCAGAAGCTAGCGGGCGCGCGGCTGACCGGAGACGGCGTGATCGTGCTACTGGCCCAGTCCCACCGCACCCAGGAGGCCAACCGCAGGGACGCCCTGGACCGGCTGATGGAGCTGGTCCGCCAGGCCGCGG
>CAXUEN010000079.1:0-8754 GCA_964249945.1 uncultured Caulobacteraceae bacterium
CAGGCCGACCACGCCAAGTCGCTGATCCGCGCCACCTATGCGGTCGAACCTTCGGTGACCTCCTTCGAAGCTGCCAAGGCGAAGGGCACCGAGACCGCCGCCTTCCAGGGCGAGAAGCAGAAGCTGGAGGTCGGCGACGCGGAGGCGGCCCTGGCGGCGGCTCCGCACAAGATGGACGCCGTCTACCGCACGCCGCGCCACACCCACAACGCCATCGAGCCCCATGCCGCCACCCTCGCCTGGCGCGGCGACGAGCTGGTCGTCCACGACGCCACTCAGGCCGTGGCCCACACCGCCTGGACGCTGGCCCAGGTGTTCGGCGTCGAGGAGGACCAGGTGCACGTCACCTCGCCCTATGTCGGCGGCGGCTTCGGCAGCAAGACGCTGTGGGGCCACCACATCCTGGCCGCCGCTGCGGCGAAGCTGGCCGGCCGGCCGGTGCGGATCGCACTGTCGCGCGAGGGCGTCTACCGCATCGTCGGCGGCCGCACCCTGACCGAGCAGCGGGTGGCCATCGGGGCGGCCGAGGACGGGGCGTTCGAGGCGATCATCCACACCGGCACGGTGCTGATGACCGACCACAACGCCATGCCCGAGCCCTTCATCGTCGGCACGCGCAGCGGCTACGCCTCCAAGACCTTCAGCCTGGACGTGGAGACCGCGACCGCGGACATGGTCGCCAACACCTTCATGCGCGCGCCGGGCGAGGCGGTCGGCACCTTCGCCCTGGAGTGCGCCATCGACGAGCTGGCTGTCGAGCTGGGCATGGACCCCATGACCCTGCGCGAGCGCAATGAGCCGGAGAAGGACCCCACCACCGGCCTGCCGTTCTCCTCCCGCCACATCATGGAGGCCTACCGCACCGGGGCCGAACGCTTCGGCTGGTCCAAGCGCAACGTCACACCGGGCGCGCGCCGTGAAGGCGAGTGGCTGGTGGGCATGGGCTGCGCCACGGCCACCTATCCCTATTACCGCATGCCCGGCGGCGCGGCGCGCATCACGATCACCCAGGACGGGCGCGCCAGCGTGGCCATCGCGGCGCACGAGATGGGCATGGGCACCGCTACGGCCCAGACCCAGGTGGCGGCGGAGCGGCTCGGCCTCCCCTTCGACCACGTCGCCTTCGCCTACGGCGACTCCTCGCTTCCGGGGCTGGTGCTGGCCGGCGGCTCTCAGCAGACGGCCTCGATCGGCATGTCGGTCATTACCGCCCACCGGGCGCTGGTGGCCGAACTGCTGAAGCTGGCCGGCAACGATTCGCCCCTGGCGGGGCTGAAGCCCGAACAGGTCGGCGGCCTGAACGGCGGGCTCGCCAAGCTCGATGACGAGAGCTGTTACGAGAGCTACGCCTCCATCCTGAAGCGCGCCCAGCGGGGCGAGGTGAGCGTGACGGCCGAGGCCCCGCCGCCGCTGGAGCTGCAGCACTGGTCGATGCACTCCTTCGGCGCAATGTTCTGTGAGGCCCGGGTGAACGCCATCACCGGCGAGGTGCGCGTGAGCCGCTTCCTGGGCTCCATGGACTGCGGTCGCATCCTCAACGCCAAGACCGCCGCCAGCCAGTTCCGCGGCGGCATCATCATGGGTCTTGGAATGGCGCTGATGGAGGAGACCCAGTTCGACGAGCGCAACGGCCGGATCATGAATCCGAGCCTGGCCGAGTACCACATGCCGGTGCACATGGACGTGCCGCAGATCGAGGTGATGTGGACCGACATCGCCGACCCGCACGCCCCCATGGGGGCCCACGGCGTCGGCGAGATCGGCATCACCGGAACGGGCGCCGCCGTCGCCAACGCCATCTTCAACGCCACGGGCCGGCGGGTGCGCGAGCTGCCGATCACCCTGGACAAGCTGATGTGATCCGCCGGTCCTGGCCCGACGCCGGCTCTCTCCCAGCCCGACGGGGAAGGTGGAGGGCCGGGGTCGGGATCAGGACGCGCCTTCAAGGCTCCTTCGCCCGGCCGCCAGCGCGGTGGCCAGGTCCGCGGCCGCGTAGGCCTGCGCCGTCCCGACGCCCCACACCGGTCCCGGCCATGCGGCGTCGTCGCTCCGCCGTCCGACCACGTGCACGTGCAGCTGAGCCACGACGTTGCCGAGCTGGCCGTGATTCAGCTTGAGCGGCGGCCGGCCGAGCGCCTCGCCGATCGCCCGCACCGCCGTCCCGGCCCTAAGGGTCTCGGCGGCGAGCTGGAGCCGCTCGGACCTCGGGAGGTCGCACAGCTCCACGGCGCCCGCGCGGCGCGGCGCGAGCACGATCCAGGGGAAGCGCACGTCGTCCTGGAGCCGCACCTCGCACAGCCGCAATCGCGCCAGCGGGCGGGAGGCCGCAGCGATGCGGGGATCGAGCGTGAAGCCGCCGTCCTTCATCGCTCAGCTGGCGTCGTTGTTCTGCGGCGAGGAGGTCATCAGGCCGTCCGGACCCGCCTGGGTCCCGGTGTACTCCACGCAGACATTGGTAAAGCGCGAGACGCCGAAGACGTCGCGGTAGACCGCCTGGCCGTACACGTAGATGGCGCACTCGCCGGCGCGGACCGCCCTCACCTCATCGGCGGTCAGCGGGCGGGCGCTGACGACGCCGTAGTCGCCGATCACCTGGGGCCCTACGATGCGGGCCGACCCGAACCCTCCCGGCGCCATGTTCGGCATGGCCGAGAAGGGCGTCGGCCATTTGGCCATGGCGATCCCGATCCAGACCTTGAAGTCGTAGGCCGGCGTCTGGCCCACGTTGCGGAAACGCACGACGGCGGCGGCCGGGGCGTCGGCGTCCAGACGGGTCATGCGCGCGACGTCGGGATAGACATAGGCGCGCAGCTGGCGTTCGGTGGCCTGGCGGGCGTGGCCGAGGCTGCGCTCGGTGGCGATCCACAGCAGCAGCGTGGCTACGCACAGGGCGCCCGAGAAGACCGCCAGCCATAGCTCGGACCCCATGCGCCTCTCCTCGCGCCCCCGGGACGGGCATAGCCGAGGCCCCGAGGAGGTGCGAGCGGGTTCGCGTCATTGACTTTTCGGGCCGCCGAGTCGACACCCCGCGCTTCCGTCCTCGGGGCCTCCCCGGGGACTTTTCGCTTTTGGGGGTAGCCCTCATGGCCTCCGACACGCCGACGCCCGTTCCCGCCGACCATCTGATGACGGTCTACAACCGCGCGCCGCTGGCGTTCGAGCGTGGGGAGGGCGTGCGACTCTATACGGCGGCGGGCGAGGCCTATCTGGACTGCCTGGCCGGGATCGCGGTCACCGCGCTCGGCCACGGCCATCCCAAGCTGGTCCAGGCGGTGCGCGACCAGGCCGACAAGCTCTGGCACACTTCCAACATCTTCCGCGTGCCGGGCCAGGAGGCCCTGGCCGAGGCGCTGACCGAGTCGAGCTTCGCCGAGGTGGTGTTCTTCACCAACTCGGGGTCGGAGGCGGTGGAGTGCGCCCTGAAGACCGCCCGCAAGTATCATTCCGCCAACGGAAGCCCTGAGCGGATCGACGTGATCGGCTTCGACGGCGCCTTCCACGGACGCACCTACGGGGCGATCAATGCGGCGGGCAATCACTCCTATGTGGAGGGGTTCGGGCCGGAACTGCCGGGTTACGTCCACCTCGCCTTCGGCGACCATGAGGCGCTGAAGGCGGCCATCGCCCGCCCCACCACCGCGGCGGTGATCATCGAGCCGGTGCAGGGGGAGGGCGGCGCACGCGCCGTTCCCGACATCTGCCTGCGCGGCCTGCGCGAACTCTGCGACGAGCACGGCGTGCTGCTGATCTACGACGAGGTGCAGTGCGGCCTGGGCCGCACCGGCAAGCTGTTCGCCTACGAGTGGTCCGGCGCCGCGCCGGACATCATGGCGCTCGCCAAGGCGCTCGGCGGCGGCTTCCCAGTCGGCGCCTGCCTGGCGACGGCGAAGGCCGCCAAGGGCATGACGGTGGGCGCCCACGGCTCCACCTACGGCGGCAATCCCCTGGCCATGGCGGTGGGGCTGGCGGCGCTTGAGGAGCTGCGGAGCGAGGCGCTGCTCGACAACGTCAACGCGGTGGCCGGATACTTCACCCAGCAGCTGCAGGGGCTGAAGTCGCGCTTCCCCGACGTGGTGCTGGACGTGCGCGGGCGCGGCCTGCTCATCGGCGTCAAGCTCGCCACCAACAACCGCGCCTTCATGCAGCTGGCGCGCGACCAGCGCCTGCTGGTGGCCGGCGGCGGCGACAACTGCGTGCGCCTGCTGCCGCCCCTTGTGATGACCCAGGACGAGGCGCGCGAGGCGCTCGCCAAGTTCGAGGCCGCCTGCGAAGCCGCCCGCGCCACGCTCAGGCCCGAACCCGCGCCGGCCTGAGCATTCTTGGTCCGAGCGTGACGCGGCCGCTATTCCTCCTCTCCTGCGAAGCGGAGGGAGGGGGGCGAAGCCGACGGAGGGGGCGTCGCCGCGGTCACGGGCTCAGGATCACTAAGATCGCACGCCCCTCCACCATGCTGCGCATGGTCCCCCTCCCCCGCTGCGCAGGGGAGGAGAGCCGCCGCCAAGGACAGCTCGAATGACCCAGCCAATCCGCCACTTCCTCGACCTCTGGCGCCTGGACGCCGCAACGATCCGCGCGATCCTTGAGGAGGCCAAGCGCCGCAAGGCCGCGCGGCAGGGTTGGACCCGCGGCCGGCCCGACGCCGATGCGCCCGCCGACGGACGCACGCTGGCCATGGTGTTCGAGAAGAACTCCACCCGCACCCGCTTCTCCTTCGACGCCGCCATGCGCCAGCTGGGCGGCTCGGTGATCATCGCGTCCGCCATGGACATGCAACTCGGCCGCGGCGAGCCGGTGGAGGACACCGCCCGCGTACTCTCGCGCATGGTCGACGCGGTGATGATCCGCGCTCACCGCCACGACGACCTTGAACGCTTCGCCCAGGCGGCGGGCGTGCCGGTGATCAACGGCCTGACCGACCGCAGCCATCCCTGCCAGGTCCTGGCCGACGTCCTGACGATCGAGGAGCAGGGCGGCTCCATGGCCGACAAGACCCTGGCCTGGGTGGGCGACGGCAACAACGTGTGCGCCAGCCTCATCCATGCCGTGGGCAAGCTGGGGGGCCAGCTCCGCATCGCCTGTCCCGCCGACTACCATCCCGACCTGCACGACCTGGCCCGGGCCGGTAACGCCGGCAGCGTGCAGATCGTACATGACCCGCGGGAGGCGGTGGCGGACGCCGACTGCGTGCTCACCGACACCTGGGTCTCCATGGGCGACACCGACCACGACGAGCGGATCGCCGCCTTCGAGCCCTTCCAGGTGGACGAGGCGCTGATGGCCCACGCCCATCCTGACGCCATCTTCCTGCACTGCCTGCCCGCCCACCGGGGTGAGGAGGTGACCGACGAGGTGATCGACGGGCCCCGCTCGCGCGTGTTCGACGAGGCGGAGAACCGCATCCACGTGCAAAAGGCGGTGCTCGCCTGGTGCTTCGGCGGGGTATGTTGAGCCGCGGCGCGTGGCGCCGCACTGCGGTATAGAGCAGGCCTTTTTATTGATGTGAGACCGTCTATCCTGGAGTCGATCGCGTCTAATATGCCGCATCTGTTGCGGTTGATGGCGGCGTTTACCATCTGATGACGTCTGTGCGAGAGGATCGCGAAACAGAGTTTGCCGGGTCGATTTGCGGGACGGAACGGACCCGGGTCCATCATCAAGGTATCATCAGATGAGTATCACTGCTGAACAGGTCGAGCAGGAGCATCGCGCCGCTCTCGCCTCGCTGACAGAGCCGCAGCGCCGGGCCATCCAGCGGCTGCAGCAAGCCAAGCAGCGCGCCTCGTTCAACGGCCGCTTTCCGACCGACAATCTTCGGCTCATCTTCGAAGCCGAGGCGGAAGACCGCACCCGACAGGCCGCCTGAACGGGTTGAACCGACGTAAACTTATGATAATCCGGGCGTCGCCTGGGATCGCGGCGAAAAGACCTGCCTCAGCAAGCTGAGGTAACCGGCGCTTCCGGTGCTATATGACTGGCCTGGGCCCCGCGGGGCGTTAGGCAGGACGGCATGGACGCGGTCGCCGCACGAAAGGCCAGGGTCGCCGCGCTCAAGGCGCAGGTCGACGCCCGGCTGGGTGAGCTTGCGCGCCCCTCCGGCGGCCGCCTGACCGCGGCCATGCACCACGCCCTGTCGACGCCCGGCAAGCGGCTGCGCCCGCTGCTGCTGCTGTTGACTGCGCTGCAGCTCGGCCGGACGTCGGAGGTGGCGCTCGACGCCGCCTGCGCGGTGGAGATGGTCCACGCCGCTTCCCTGGTGCTCGACGACCTGCCCTGCATGGACGATGCGCCGACCCGGCGGGGCCACCCCTCCACCCACGCCCGCTTCGGGGAGGACGTGGCGGTGCTGACGGGCGTGGCGCTCCTGAACCAGGCCTACGGGCTGCTGGCCGGCTCCGCGCACCTGCCGGCGGAGGCGCGGCTGGCCATGATTGCGGCGCTGTCCGACGCGGTGGGTCTCGAGGGGCTGGTGGCGGGGCAGGTGCTGGATCTGCATTCGCCGGTCGCCAGCCTCGCCGGACTGCGCGAGGCGCACCACCAGAAGACGGGCGTCCTGTTCATGGCGGCGGTGACGCTCGGCGGCCTGATCGGCGGGGCGAGCGCGTCCGAGCACCAGGCCTTGGCGCGGTTCGGCGCCGAGCTGGGGCTCGCCTTCCAGGCCCGCGACGACGTCTCCGACGCCGGCGAGACCCAGCCCGGCTGCACCGCGGAGCGCGCGACCCTCATCTCCCTGCTTGGCCACGAGGGCGCGGTGCAGGAGGCCGACGGGCGGCTGAACGCCGCCAGACGCGCGCTGGTCTCCGGCGGCTCCAGACTGGAGCCCCTGTGCGCCTACGTGGACCTGATGCTGGGCGAGCGCGAGCGGGTGAGCGAGGTGACGTCCTGATGTCGATTGCACAGGGGCTCCGGGATGCAGGCCTCGCCCTGCTGGCCTTGGTGGGGATGGAGGGTGTGGCCTGGGCGACGCACCGCTTCCTGATGCACGGGCCGCTGTGGGGGCTGCACCGTTCGCATCACGAACCCCGCCTGGGCCGGTTCGAGCTGAACGACGTGTTCGCGCTCTATTTCGCCTTGCCGGCCGTGGCGATGATCTACTGGGGCCGCCACGGCTGGCCGCCGGCGCAATGGCTGGGCTGGGGCATGACCGGTTACGGCCTGATCTACGCCCTCTTCCACGACGGGCTGGTGCACGGCCGCTTCCGCTCGCCCCTGCCGCTGCGGCTGATGAAGCGCCTGGTCCAGGCGCACCGGCTGCACCACGCGGTGGCCACCCGGACCGGGGCGGTCTCCTTCGGCTTCCTGTGGGCGCCGCCGGTGCGGGGGCTCAAGGCGCGGCTGAAGGCGATCCAGGCGACGGCCTCGCCAGCCGTAGCGGACGTCCGGCCTGAACCCGTCGCCAGCCTGTAGCCGACCTACTTCTTCCTGAACTTGTCCAGCGACACGATCTTAGGCCCGTCGCCTTCGGGCTTGGGGTCGTCGGGGCCCTTATCGTCTTCGGCGGCCTGGGCCGGCGGCTCGACCGCTTCGGGCCGGCGGAGCGCCAGCAGCTCGGCCGTGGGCGCGGTCGCCTCCGCCTCGGGCGGCTCGAACTGCAGCAGGAACTGGACGCTGGGGTCGTAGAAGCGCGTCACCGCCTGATAGGGCATGGACAGGCGCTTGGGCTGGCCGCCGAAGCGCAGGGTGACGGAGAAGAAGGTCTCGCCCGGCGCCAAGTCCCAGAACTGGTGCTGGACCACGATGGTCATCTCGTCGGGATACTTCTCGACCAGCTCCGGCGGAATGGAGACGCCGGGCGCCCGGGTCTTGAAGGTGACGTAGAAGTGGTGGGCGCCGGGCAGGCCGCCGGGCCCAGCGGCGCGCTTCAGCGCCGCCTTGACCACGCCGCGCAGAGCCTCCTGGGCCAGCGCCTCGTAGCCCATCTGATCCTGGTCGTTGCGGTCCTGGGTCATGCGGTACGGGCTCGATCCGGTGGTGCGGCGGCCCCGTGAGGAAAGGCCCGCCGCCCGAAGACGCCTGAGCGATTGCGGGCGCGACTTCAAGAGCGAACTGGTCAGCCGCCCGTTCCAGCGACCATCCGCCAGGGTCTCGCACAGTACGGTTTCGTAGGGGAGCAGGTGGAGGGATTCTGTTGCCAGGCTCCCTCCGGGCCCCGCCTGCGGGGGCTAAGTCCCGCAGGGCTTTAGAGGCGAAGTCTACCGAACCGCATTACGCGGCGAGGCGGACCTCTTCAGCGAAGTTATCGTTCGCAGTTACAAACAGGCCGATTGCGGAGGCCCAAACCGAGAGAAAGCCACGCCTTTACACGTCCGTCGATGCTGATCGGCCCCATGATCCAGCCCGCCGATAACCCGGGGGTGAAGTGTTGGTGGAGCCGCCGGGAATCGCACCCGGGTCCAGTCCGCTTATTGCTCGCGCATTTATCCCCATAGTCCCACCGTCGCGGGACGGTTGTAATATGGCCCCCCAGGCGATTTTCGGCAAGCGGGGCTGCAACGCGCTTGCCGAACGACCATCTTTCCAGCCAAGTCCAGCCCGTCACACGCCAGGAGACCAGATCATGCCCCCGGAAGCCGCCGGCCCCGCCTTAGATCCCGTCGTGATCGTCTCCTATGCACGCACCCCCATGGGCGGTTTCCAGGGCGCGCTGTCGTCGGTGAAGGCGACCGAGCTGGGATCGGTCGCGGTGCGCGCGGCCCTGGAGCGGGCGGGGGTCTCGGGCGATCAGGTGCAGCAGATCGTCATGGGCTGCGTGCTGCC
>CAXUEN010000080.1:0-866 GCA_964249945.1 uncultured Caulobacteraceae bacterium
CGAACGGGTGCAGGCGGGCTGCACCCTGGCCTGGGCCTCGGTCCCGGCGGATGATCCCCGACGGGGCGAGCGGAGGCTGGCCCGCGCCCTGACCTGGACGCCGGACGGGCGGCTGACGGACCTCGGCGGCCGCTCGACCGTGTGCGTGAACCCCCTGACCGGCGGGACCGACCAGCCGGCCGCCCCCGCCAAGGTGAGCCGGGGCGCCGCCAACGCCACGGGGCTGGAATGGGGCGCCCGGCCGGCTTTCCTGGCGCATGAAGTGTCCGCGTCGTGCCAGGCCGGCCTGCTGCACGTGAGCGCCCCGCTCGCCCCGTCCCTCCAGCCCACCGGCGGCCTGTACGGCCGGCGCAGGCTCGCGCCCTTCAACCTCTTCTGCGCCGACGTGGAGGCGGAGGCAAGGGCGCGGGTGGCGGCCTGGACAGGCGGGGGATCCGCCGGCCCGGCCGCCCCGCCGATCACCACGTCGCAGAGCGTCGGCCGGACCGCGGTGCACCGCATCGACTAGGGCCCGCCCTCATCCCGCCGCGGACCAGTCGCCGTCGGGACGCCAGTCGAACAGGTGCTGCAGCACGCGCGCCGCTTGGCCGCGCCCGCTCTCCAGCTTCGGGTCGCGGGCGAGGAGCGCGCGGGCGTCTTTGGCGGCGAGGGGCAGCAGGTCGCGGTGGGCGGCCGGGTCGGCGCAGCGGTAGTCCGGCCGGCCGCTCTGGCGCGCGCCCAGCCGGTCGCCGCGCTGCACCACGTCGAGCCCCACGAGCAGGTCGCACCAGTCGCCCACGAAGGCGACCAGCGGCGTTAGCAGGCCCGCCTCGACGAGGCGCTCCCGGTCGGGAGCCAGGTCCGCCCGGTCCCGCGCGGTCTCAAGA
>CAXUEN010000080.1:876-8747 GCA_964249945.1 uncultured Caulobacteraceae bacterium
GGCCGGGTCGGCGAAGCGGTAGTCCGGCAGGCCGCTCTGGCGCGCACCCAGCAGGTCGCCGCCGCCCCGAAGCTCCAGGTCCTTCTCCGCGATCAGGAAACCGTCCTCCGTCTCGCGCAGCACCTCAAGCCGCGCCTGGCCCGAGGCGCTCAGCGGCGGGTCGTAGAGCAGGAGGCACGCGCTGGCGTCGGCGCCCCGGCCGACCCGCCCGCGGAGCTGGTGCAGCTGGGCCAGGCCGAATCGCTCGGCGTGCTCGATGACCATGATGGTGGCGGCCGGCACGTCGACGCCCACCTCCACCACCGTGGTGGCCACAAGCACCGAGACCTCGCCGCCGGCGAAAGCGGCCATCACCGCGTCCTTCTCGCCCGGCGGCATCCGGCCGTGCACCAGGGCGACCCTGGGGCCGAGCGCGCGGGTCAGGTCCTCGGCGCGGCCTTCGGCGGCGGCCACGTCGAGCGTCTCGGACTCGCTCACGAGGGGACAGATCCAGAAGGCTTGGGCGCCGGAGGCGATCGCCCTGCGCAGCCGGCCCACCACCTCGCCGATGCGCGTCGTGGGGGCGGCGGTGGTGACCACGGGCTTGCGGCCCGGCGGCTTCTCGTCCAGACGCGAGACGTCCAGGTCGCCGTGCAGGGTCAGCTCCAGGGTGCGCGGGATGGGCGTGGCGGAGAGCGCCAGCAGGTGCACGGCGTGGCCCTTGGCCTGCAGCCGCTTGCGCTCGGAGACGCCGAAGCGGTGCTGCTCGTCGATCACCGCCAGCTGAAGCCGGCCGAAGACCACCTCGTCCTGGAATAGGGCGTGGGTGCCCACCGCCACCTGGGCCTCGCCGGAGGCCAGGGCCGCCAGCTTGGCGCGCCGCTCCGCGCCCTTGTCGCGCCCGGTGAGCAGCCGCACGTCGACACCGGCCTCGCCCAGCGGACCGCGCAGGGTCTCATAGTGCTGGCGGGCCAGGATTTCGGTGGGCGCCATCAGCACCGACTGGGCGCCGACGGCCGCCACATCGGCCATGGCGAGCATGGCGACCACCGTCTTGCCCGAACCTACGTCGCCCTGGACCAGGCGAGACATGCGCTGGCCGGCGGACAGGTCGCCGCCGATCTCGGCGAGGGTGCGAGCCTGGGCGCCGGTCAGCCTGTAGGGCAGGGCCGCCTGTATCCGGGCCGACACTTCGCTGGCGGCGATCGCCGGGGCGACTTCCGCCCGCCGCTCGGCCTTGCGCTGCACCATGGCCAGCTGGTGGGCGAACAGCTCGTCATAGGCCAGCCGCCGCCGCGCCGGGGCGTCCGGCTGCAGGTCGGCACCCCTGGCCGGGGCATGCAGGGCCGCAAGCGCGGCGCGCCAGGCGGGCCAGCCCTCGCGGGCCACCAGGTGGGGGTCGATCCACTCCGCAAGCTCCGGGGCGCGGTCCAGCGCCGCCAGGGCCAGGCGGCGGACGGTGCGGGCGGGCAGGCCGGCGGTGGCGGGATAGACGGCCTCGTGCAGCGGCACCTCGCCGGCCCGCTCGGGGGGCACCAGGTAGTCGGCATGGACGAGCTGCAGCTCGGTGTTGAAGCGCTCGGCCCTGCCGCTGGCGATGCGCTCGGCGCCGACCGGATGGCTCCGCTCAAGAGTATCGCCGAATACCTTGAACCAGCTCAGGAAGGCGAAGCCGGTCTCGTCGGTCACGCGGATGCGGTAGGGATGGCCGGCCCGGCCCGGCGGCTGATGGGCGTCGACGCGCACGCGAAGGGTGGCGACCTCGCCCTCCTGCACCTCGGCGATCCGCCGCTCCCGCCGGTCCACCAGGCCGGTGGGCGCCAGGAACAAGAGATCGCGCACCCGCTCGCCCGCGAGCCTGGCCACCAGCGGGCGCAGCTTGGGGCCGAGGCCCTTCAGCACGCCCACGTCGGCGAACAGGGGGAAGAGAGATTCCGGACGCATCCCCCATTATCCCTCGCTCCTCCGGGGAGAGGGAAGGGCCCGTGCGCCGCCCTCCCACGGGTCTGCGACACGCCCCCGTCTCGGGGAGAAAGGGCGTTGGTGGCGCGCCTCCGCTACTCCGCCTATATCGCCGCCATGCCGGACACCGACGCCCACGCCGCGCGCCTGCGCAAGCTGACGTTCCGCGCCAGCCGGCGGGGCTTCCTGGAAGCCGACCTGATCCTGGGGCCGTTCGCGCGGAGCCACATCGGCGAGCTGGAACCGGCGACGCTGGACGAGTTCGAGCGGCTGCTCGACGTGCCGGATCAGGACCTCTACGGCTGGATCGTGGGGCTGAAGCCTACGCCTGACGAGTGGGAGACGCCGCTGGTGCAGCGGCTGCGCGCCTTCCGCCTCGAAGCCTTCGCCGCGCGCACCGCCACCGCCAACGGCCCGACCGCCTGATCTTCGGAGTTGCTGTTGGACCTGTCACGGATCGCCACCGCCAAGGGGCGGCTCGATCTCGCCAGCGCGCCGGAGGGCTTCGACGCCCTGGTGACCGCTGAACTCGCCAAGGCGCGTAAGGACGCGACCCTGTTCGTCGCCCGCGACGCCTCGCGCGCCGACGCCTTCCTCGGCGCTTTGAGCTTCTTCGAGCCGGGCTTGCCGGTGCTTCGCTTCCCCGCCTGGGACTGCCTGCCCTACGACCGCATCAGCCCCTCGCCGAGCGTGGCGGCCGCGCGCATGGCGGCCCTCTCTCAGCTCGCGGCGCGCAAGCCCGCCGAGGGGCCGCTGCTGGTGGTGGCGACGCTTCCGGCGGTGCTGCAGCGCGTGCCGCCGCGGGACGCCATCCGCCAGGCCAGCTACCAGGCGCGCACCGGGCGCGACGTGAACGTGGCGGACCTGGAGCGCTATTTCGCCGTGAACGGTTATGTGCGCGCCTCCACAGTGTCGGAGCGGGGCGAGTTCGCCATCCGGGGCGGGGTCACCGACGTGTTCGCGCCGGGCGCCGAGGAGCCGGTGCGGCTCGACCTGTTCGGCGACACGCTGGAGAGCATCCGCGCCTTCGATCCGGAGACCCAGCGCTCCACCCGCCAGCTGCACGCCATCGACCTGCTGCCCGTGTCGGAGGCCCTGATCGACCCGGACTCGATCTCCCGCTTCCGCAAGGGCTACGTCGCCGCCTTCGGCAATCCCGGCGACGACCCGCTCTACGCCTCCATCAGCGAGGGCTCGCGCCGGGCCGGCATGGAGCACTGGCTGCCGCTGTTCTATCCGCAGCTTGAGACGCTGCTGGAGTATCTGGGGCCCAACGCCCTGGTCGCACTAGACAATCTGGCCGAGGAATCGCTGGACGAGCGCTCGGCGCTGGTGACCGACGCCTATGAGGCGCGCGCCGAGCAGGCCAAGGGCAAGGGCGGCGGGGTCTACAAGCCGCTGGAGCCTTCCGACCTCTACATGGACCGCGCCGACTGGGACACGGCATTAGAGGGACGCTCGGTGCGCCGCTTCAGCGCCTTCAAGCGCGAAGCTTCGCCCACGGTGGTGGACATGGGCGCCGCAGCGGGCCGCAGCTTCGCGCCCGAGCGGGCCCAGGATAGCGTCAACCTGTTTGAGGCGGTGTGCGAGCACGCCCAGGCGTTGGGCCGCGCCGGCAAGCGGGTGCTGTTCGCCTCCTGGTCAGACGGCTCTTCAGACCGGCTCGGGACCATGCTGGCCGACCACGGCTTGAAGTCGGTCCGCTTCGCCAAGGACTATGCCGACGCCAAGAGCTACGGCGTCCCGGGCGCCAAGGGCAAGCCGCTCCAGCGGGTGGTGCTGCCGGTGGAGGCGGGCTTCGAGACCGCCGACCTGGCGGTGATCTCGGAGACCGACATCCTGGGCGACCGGCTGGCGCGGCCGAGGAAGCGCCGCCGCGCGTCCAACTTCCTGGCCGAGGCGACCTCGCTCTCGCCGGGCGACCTAGTGGTGCACATCGATCACGGCATCGGGCGCTACGAGGGGCTGAAAACGCTGCAGGTGGCCGATGCCCCGCACGACTGCCTGGACCTGACCTACGCCGGCGAGACGCGGCTCTACCTGCCGGTGGAGAACATCGACCTGCTCACCCGCTACGGCTCCGAGAGCGAGGGCGTGCAGCTAGACCGCCTCGGCGGCGCGGCGTGGCAGTCGCGCAAGGCCCGCGCCAAGCAGCGCCTGCGCGACATGGCCGAAGGCCTGATCAAGATTGCCGCCATGCGTGAGATGAACACCACCGAGGAGGTGGACGCGCCCCAGGGCGTGTTCGACGAGTTCTGCGCCCGCTTCCCCTACGAGGAGACCGACGACCAGCTGAACGCCATCGCCGACGTGCTGGGGGACCTCGGCTCCGGCAAGCCGATGGACCGGCTGATCTGCGGCGACGTGGGCTTCGGCAAGACCGAGGTGGCGTTGCGCGCCGCCTTCGTCATGGCCATGAGCGGGCGGCAGGTGGCGATCATCGGGCCGACGACGCTGCTGGCGCGCCAGCACTTCAAGACCTTCTCCGAACGCTTCGCTGGCTGGCCGGTGAAGGTGCGCCAGTTGTCGCGCATGGTGCCGGCCAAGGAGGCCGCCGAGGCCCGCACAAAGCTGGCGACCGGCGAGGTGGAGATCGTGGTCGGCACCCATGCCATCCTCTCGGACCAGGTGAAGTTCAAGGACCTGGGCCTTGTGATCGTTGACGAAGAGCAGCACTTCGGCGTCAAGCACAAGGAGCGGCTGAAGGCGCTGCGGGCCGGCGTGCACATGCTGACCCTCACCGCCACGCCCATTCCCCGCACCCTGCAGATGGCGCTGACCGGCATCCGCGAGATGTCCATCATCGCCACCCCGCCGGTCGATCGCCTGGCGGTGCGGACCTACGTGACGCCCAGCGACCCAGTGACCATCCGCGAGGCCCTGCTGCGCGAGAAGTACCGCGGCGGCCAAGCCTACTACGTCGTGCCGCGCCTGTCGGACCTGCCCGACATCGAGAAGTTCCTGCGCGAGCAGGTGCCGGAGACCAAGTTCATCGTCGGTCACGGCCAGATGGCCGCCACCCAGCTCGAGGAGGTGATGAGCGCCTTCTACGACGGCCGCTACGACGTGCTGCTCTCCACCACCATCGTGGAATCAGGGCTCGACGTGCCGACCGCCAACACGCTCATCGTGCACCGGGCCGACATGTTCGGCCTGTCCCAGCTCTATCAGATCCGGGGCCGGGTCGGGCGTGCCAAGGCGCGTGCCTACGCCTACCTGACCACGCCGGTGGAGAAGCAACTGACGCCGGCGGCGGAGAAGCGGCTGAAGGTGCTGCAGTCGCTGGACAGCCTGGGCGCCGGCTTCCAGCTCGCCAGCCACGACCTGGATATCCGCGGCGGCGGCAACCTGCTCGGCGAGGAGCAGTCCGGCCATATCAAGGAGGTGGGGGTCGAGCTCTACCAGCAGATGCTGGAGGATGCGGTCAGCGAGCTGCGCACCAGCGGCGGCGCCTCGGAACTGGTGGCCGGCCGCGGCTGGTCGCCTCAGATTAACACCGGCGCTTCGGTGCTGATCCCCGAGGCCTACGTGCCGGACCTGAACGTGCGTCTGGCGCTCTACCGCCGCCTGTCGGACGCCGAGAAGCTGGAGGATCGCGAGGCGCTCGCCGCCGAACTGATCGACCGCTTCGGGCCGTTGCCGCAGGAGGCCGACCACCTGCTGAAGGTCGTTGGCATCAAGGGGCTGTGCCGCCAAGCCAACGTCTCGAAGGTCGACGTGGGGCCTAAGGGTGCGGTGATCACCTTCCGTGAGGACACCTTCCCCAATCCCGCGGGCCTGGTCGCGCAGATGCAGAAGCGGGTCGGCGACTGGAAGCTGCGGCCTGACCAGAAGCTGGTGGTGAAGGGCGACTGGTCGAACGCGGACGCGCGGCTGGGGACGGCGGAGCGGATACTGGGCGAGCTGGCCAAGGTGGCGCTGGCGGCGTGATCATCGGTTGAAGTTGGACCCATCAATGCCTCCGCTCATCCCGGCGAACGCCGGGACCCAGATCAGATCGCCAAACTTTCAGAGCTAGCGCCGACCTTCTCCAACTGAGCCTTACCATCTGGGTCCCGGCATTCGCCGGGATGAGCGGATGGATAGGAGGCTTTGGTCTAGCGCACTGTTTGAGGCGCGCCTTTCGCCTGCGCCGACGTTGTGGAGGCCCCGGCCGGCTCCACCTGAAACCGCCAGGCGCTGGCGTCGGTGAGATAGGTCTGGGCCGCCTGCTGCACGTCACCGAGCGTCATCTTGCGGTAGCCCGGGAGCGAGCTGCGGATCAGCTCCAGCCGGCGCGGGTCGTCCTGGGCGTCGTGGAGCATGGCGGACCAGTAGCCGTTGCTCTGCTGGGCGCGCTCGATGGACTCGATGCGGGGCTTGACCGCCCGCTGGAACTCGTCGGCGGAGACCGGGCGGTTGCGCAGGTCCGCGGTGATCCTGGCCACGTTGGCGTAGAAGCCGGCGAGCTTGGCCGGCGGCGTCTCCACCGAGGCCGAGACGTAGCCGTAGCCCGGGAACACGTCGGATTCGGTTGCGCCGGCGGCGGGGGAATAGCTGGCGCCCTCCGCGATCCGCACCTGGTCGATCCGGCGCAGCTGCAGCACCTGGGCGGCGATGTTGATGCGCCGCGCCCGCTGGGAGTCGGAGAGCAGGTCGGTGGCGGCCCAGGCGACATAGGCGATGGCCTGGTCTGCGCGGCCGTGGTGCTCGCGCGTCACCGGCGTTACCGCTCCGGCGGGGAAGCGGACCTGGTCCTCGCCGGCTCGGACGGGGTCGGACGTCCGGGGCGGCAGGGCGCCGAAGGTGGCGGCGACGGCCCTGACCGCCGCGTCCACGCTCATGTCTCCGGTGACCACCACCTCGAGCCGCCCGCCGGTCAGGGCGGGCGCCAGGAGCGCCTTCAGCTGGTCCAGCGTAGTCGCGTGCACCTCGGCAGGGTCCGGGTAGGCCCAGCGGACGTCGCCGCCATGGATGAGGGCCGGCAGGTCGCGCGCCTGCACCCCTTGCGGGGTAGAGGACAGCTGGGCCAGGGCGACGCTCAGCAATCCTTGCGTCCGGGCGAAGGCTTCCGGCCGCCAGCCGGGGGAGGTCATGTAGGCGGCGAGCAGCTGCAGCTGCACGTCCAGGTCCTGCGGGCGTGTCGAGCCGGCCAGGGTGTAGGCGTCGTCGTCGACGTTGAGGGCCACCGAGGCGGTCCGATCCGCCAGCACCTGCTGCACGTCCTCGTAGGTCAGATCGCTCAGCCCCCCGCCGATGAAGGCCGGCGTCGCCCAGTCGGCCGCGATCCGGTCCCGGGGCAGCTCCAGCCGCCCGTGGCCGAAGTTGACGCTGACCTGCACCTGGTCCTTGCGGAAGGCGGTTGGCTTGACCGTCAGCTCCACCCCGTTGGCGAAGCGCACGAAGGTGACGCCGAGGTCGGCGACGGTTCGGGTGTCCGCCACCCGGCCCGGCGTCCCGAAGCGGGTATGGGTCCAGCTCAGCGCCTGCAGGGAGGCCGGTGTGGAGACGGGCGCGGTCTCGGCGGCGTTGAAGGCCGAGGCGAGGCCGCCTTCGCCGCCGTCGATGGGCTCGGGCGTGGCCAGCGACACCAGGGGGCCGGAGCCCTTGAAGGCGTCGCGCAGCGCCTGGCTGACCTCGGCGGCGGTGAGGCCGCGGGTGAACTGGTCGAACAGGCGCAGGTCCTCGTCGGGCGAGGTCTCGACTTCCTGGTCATCTACCGAGCGGATCAGCTCCTCGGCGATGGCGGGTGTGCGCCTGGTGGCGGCGCCTGCGGCGGCGTTGCGCAGCGTCACGCCGGTCTCGGTGATCTCGCGGTCCACCTCGCCCTGGCTGAAGCCGTATCGCACCGCCTGCCGCTGCATGAGGGTCGCCGCCTGCAGGGCCTGGCGCCAGCCCGCCGGGCGGAACAGCACCTGGACCTGGGCCAGCCGGGCGGAGCGCTCCTGGTC
>CAXUEN010000081.1:0-8632 GCA_964249945.1 uncultured Caulobacteraceae bacterium
TGGCGAAGCCCCGGGCGTCGGCGCCCCCGTGGCTCTTCACCACCGTGCCGTTCAGGCCGAGGAGCGGGCCCCCGTTCACCGAGCTGGGGTCCAGCCGCGCCCGCATCCGGCGCAGGGCGCCTGAGGCCACAAGGGCGCCCGCCCTGGCCATGACCGAGGACGAGAGGCCCTCGCGCAGAGTGGCCGTGAAGAAGCGCGCCATGCCTTCCCCGGTCTTCAGCACCGCATTCCCGGTGAAGCCGTCGGTGACCACCACGTCCACGGCGCCCATGGCGATGTCGTTGCCCTCCACGAACCCCTTGTAGTCCAGCTCCAGGTGGGCTTCGCGCAGCAGGCGGTGGGCCTCGCGCACCTCCTCGTGACCCTTCTGCTCCTCCGACCCGACGTTGAGCAGGCCGACGGTGGCGCGGCAGCCGGGCTGACCGTGCACGGCGCAATGGAAGGCTGCGCCCATAACCGCGAACTCCAGCAGCTGGGCCGCGTCGCTCTCGATGTTGGCGCCCACGTCCAGCACCGCGGTGACGCCGCGAAGGGTCGGCCAGCTGGCCACCGCAGCCGGCCGCTCAAGCCCGCCCGCCATGCGCAGCAGCAGCTTGGAGATGGCCATCAGGGCGCCGGTGTTGCCGCCGGAGACCGCGGCGGCGGCCTCGCCCCGCTTCACCGATTCGACGCAGTTCCAGAGGCTGGAGCCCTTGCCGCGGCGCAGCGCCTGGGCCGGCTTCTCCTCGCTGGTGATGATGTGCTCGGTATGGCGCACCTCGCTGATCGCCCGCAGGGCGGCGCGCCTGGCCAGCTCGGGGCCGATCCTGGCTTCGTCGCCATGAAGCAGGAAGCGCACCTCCCGGCCCGCCAGCCGCCGCAGGGCGAGGTCGACGCCGGCCACGACGATGGGTGCGCCATGATCCCCGCCCATGGCATCGATCGAGATCACAAGCGGGCTGGACACGGGAGGGCGCGGATTCCTCGACGGGCGACGGCCCGAAGCGGCCGGGACGATAGCGTGGGTTCCCAGTGATGCAAGCCGGGGCCGCACCCTGCCGCCTATTCCTTCGGCGTCCGGGACCTCAGGGCTTCCAGCACCGCGAACGGAGAGGCCGGCGATTCGGGCGGCGGGGGCTCAAACTCGACGCCCGGCTTGCGGGGAAAGGGATCGATTTCGAGGGCGAGGTGCTCGACCAGATAGCCGCCCACATCCACCTCGTCCCCCTCCAGCCGGTCGGGCGGGGCCTCCGCCTCAGGGTCGACGGTGACCTCGCCGGCCGGGTCCTCCGCCGCGGGGCTGCCGTCCGGCACCGCCCTCACGATGAACTCGCCGGTGAGCGCCGTATCGAAGGGCTCCAGCGACACGCCGCAGGTCTGGGCGATCTCCGCCCGCCAGCGGGCCTCGACCTCCAGCCCGTCCAGCCACGGGCTGACCCGCACGCTGGCGACGAAGCGGTTCAGCGCCAGAAGGTCGAGGGCCTTGGCGATGGCGGCCCGGCGCCCGGCGTCGGCCTCGAGTTCAAGAGTCGGCGCGCTGCGCTGCACGTCAGAAAGGCGAACGCGGACGGGCCACGGCACGGGCGGATCAATCAACGCTCACCTCCGGCCAGGCGAACCGGGCCTGCAGAACCTCGTCCAAAGGCTGGGCGGCCAGGGCGACGACCGCGGCGGCCACGTAGCGCGCCAGCGGCGCAGGCGACGGGCCGTCGGGGCGATCCTGGTAGACGGTGCGGCCGATAAGGGGCTCCAGCGCCGACACGGGCTGGGCGTCGGAAAGGGCGTGGTCGTAGCCCTTGATCCGGCCGTAGACGGCCTCGCCCAGCTTGCGCATCTTCTTGCCCACCGACAGGTCGCCCACCCCCATGTCACGCAGGCCCTCGTCGAGGTTCCTGAGGAAGGTGTCGAACACCACCTGCGAGGTCTCCGCCGCCTGCGCGCCCTGCCCCTTCAGCCGGTGCAGCACCAGCACCAGATGCAGCACGTAGAGCTCGAAGCGCCCCTCCACGGTGTCGGCCACGCCCAGCCGCTCGTAGAAGACGGGTCGGCGCGCCTGGGCGGAGAGCGCCTTGAACAGGGCGCGCCCGGCCTCCGCCGCCGGCCTCCGCTTGAACAAACGCTGCAGCATGGCTCGCGCCTTTCGACGGCCGCGACAATCGGCAGACCGGTGGGTGCGTTGAACTCGGGCTCCAGGCGGGCTAGGTCAAGGCCCCTTCGCCGCGGGGTCCGCGGCGCGTGGAGCGTATCTCCCATGGCCTGCAGTCGCGCCACTCTCATCCTCGCCGTCACCCTCAGTCTCGGCGCCTGCGCCCCCACCATCTCCACCAACGGCTTCCAGGCGGTGGACGTGAAGCCCAAGGACGTGAAGCTCGGCGACACCCGCTCCAGCGTGCTGCTGCGGCTGGGCTCGCCCTCGACCCAGGGGACCTTCGACCCCAACGTCTGGTACTACATCTCCCAGCAGACCGAGCGCTACGCCTACTACCTGCCCCGCGTGCAGAAGCGCGAGGTGGTGGCCATCACCTTCGACAAGGACGAGAAGGTGAGCCAGGTGAAGGACCTGACGCTGAAGGACGGCTACCAGGTCGCCTACGACCGCAACGCGACGCCCACCCGGGGCCGCCAGCTGAACTGGATTGAACAGCTGCTCGGCAACATAGGCCACGGCAACACCGGCGCCCTGCCGCAGGACTACGATCCGGGCCAGCAGCGGCACTAGCTGCCCGTCGGCGGGCCCGCCCGGGCCGGGCGCCTCAAGCGTGACCTGCCTTCCATAGCTATCCTTCGTCATCCCCGGCGCGCCTCATGCGCCCGGGGCCGCGAACCGGAGCCACTCTTTTTGTCCGACCCTGCTCTCCTCGCCGGCCGCATCGCGCTGGTCACCGGCGCCTCCCGCGGCATCGGCTTCGCCCTGGCCCTGGGGCTGGCCCAAGCCGGCGCGCACGTAGTCGCCACCGCGCGCACCCAGGCCGGCCTGGAGGAGCTGGACGACGTGGTCTTCTCGGCCACCGGCGGCCACGCCACCCTGGTCCCGCTGGACATCGCCGACGGCGACGGCCTCGACCGGCTGGGCGCCGCGCTCTACGAGCGGTTCGGCCAGCTCGACATCCTGGTCTCCAACGCCGGGGACCTGGGGCTGCTGACGCCGCTGGGCCACCTGGAGCCCAAGATCTGGGAGCGCGCCCTGGCGGTGAACGCCACCGCGACCTACCGGCTGATCCGCGCCATGGACCCTTTGCTGCGCCGAGCGGAGGCTGGACGCGCCCTCTTCCTGACCACCGGCGCCGCCACCGCGCCCCGCGCCTTCTGGGGCGCCTACGCCGCCACCAAGGCCGCCATGGAGAGCTTGGTCCAGGTCTATGCCGACGAGGTGGACACCACCTCCATCCGCTGCTGCCTGCTCAGCCCCGGACCTTTGCGCACCCGCATGCGCATGCAGGCCTTTCCAGGCGAAGACCCCGCCGACCTGACCCCGCCCGAGGCGCTGGTCCCGCTGGTGCTGGAGCTGGTGAAGCCCGGTGGGGAGCCGCCGCTCCGCGCCAGCTTTCCGGCCTGGCGGAAGGCGTGCGGAGAGCAGGGCGCAATCCACGCTTGCGCCTTGGAGACCTTAACAAACCCTAGGTAGAAATTACGCGGCATCTGGGCGCAACCTTGGGTGTTGAAACTTTCGCGTGATCCTGGAGGCTGAACCCGTGGGAAACGGGGGATCGGCATGTTTGACGGGGAGCCTCCGCGCGAGCCTCGTCCGCTCGCACGCTACTGGCTGGCGACCACCGAGGCGCCAGGCTTCAGCGGCGGCATAGGCGTCTACACCCACCAGACTGCGGTCATGCTCGCCGCCCGGGGGGTGGCGGTCACCGTGCTGCATCACGATGCCGAGGCGCGCGATCCCGTCTGCAGCTTTCGCGACGGCTATCGGCTCATCCACTTCGCCAGCCGCGGCCTTGATCGGCGCCCCGTCGCCTGCGCCAACCTCCAAGGCCCGTCACGCGTCTCTCGGGAGATGGGCGAGATGGTGCGCGCGCTGATCGCCGCCGAGGGCGCGCCGGACGTGCTGGAGGTCCAGGACTACGGGGCCCTGGCCTGGGACGTCCTGAAGCACCGGCTGTTCCATCCCCAGGCCGATTGGCCGCGTGTGGTGCTGACGGCGCACCGGCCGCACCTTCACTGCGTCGTCACTGACGGGGACAGCCCCCACGAGCACCGCACCGCGTTCCTGGGCGAGGCCGAGCGCTGGTGCTACGCCGCCGCGGACGCGGTGTTCGCGCCCTGCCGCTTCATCGTCGGTGCGCTGGAGGCGATGGGCTTTCCGGCCGCGCGGGCGCAGGTGGTGCGCAACCCGTTTGATCCGGAGCTGCTCTCGCCGCAAGCTTCCGATCTTGCGCCCGAGGCGCTGGAGCTGCGCCGCGGCCTGCATACGCCGGACGAGCCGGTGCTCTTCCTCGGCAAGCTGCAGGCCCAGAAGGGGGCGCCGGACCTGCTGGCGGCGCTCGACGCCCTGCATACCGAAGGCGAGGCGCCGCCCTGTTGGCTGTTCGGCCGCGACGCCTTCCTGAGCGGTACGGCCACCACCGCCTATGACGCCCTGGAGCGCCGCCACCGCCGCCTCTTCGCCACTGGCCGCGTCCGGTACTTCGGCGGCCATCAGGCCGGCGAGCTTCCGGCGCTGTGCGCAGACCACCCCATCGTCGCCCTGCCCTATCGCGAGGACTGCCTACCCTACGCCTTCATCGAGGCGGTATTGGCGGGCGCCCTGCCGTTGACCAGCGCCAACGGCGGCCAGACCGAGCTGATCCCCGATGGGCTGCGCGACCGGCTGACCGCCGAGGCGACGCAGCCCGACGCCTGGCTTGCCAAGCTGCGCGACCTGCTGGACCTCGACGCCCGGGAGCGGGCGAAGCTGTCTTCGGTCCTGCAGGCGAGCGTGCAGGCAGCGGTGGATCCGGATGCGGTCTTCGCCGCCAAGTCGGCCGCCCTCCGCAGAGTACAGCCGGGCTGGCGCAGCCGGGACTACCCCTTCGTCCAGGCCCAGGCCCGGCGGTTCGAGGCTCCGGACCCCGAGCGACGCCGCGCCCTGGCCGACGCCGTCCCGCAGCGCGGGGCCACGCGCCGGGTCCGGACGGCGGGGCCGGAAATCGGGCCGGCGGCCGACCTCGTGACGGTCGTCGTGCCGTACTTCGACATGGAGGCTTACGTGGACGAGACCCTTGCCGCCATCGAGGCTCAGGACCACCCGGCCGTCGAGGTGGTGATCGTGGACGACGGCTCGCCCTCGCGAGGCGCCCGTGAGAAGCTCGAGGCCATCCTGGCCGCCCCGCGCCACTTCCCCACCCGGGTGCTGCGCAAGACCAATGGTGGCCTGGCGGATGCCCGCAACGCCGGCGCCAAGCTCGCCCGCGGTGACTACCTCTACTTCCTGGACGCCGACGACGTCATTCACCCGAGCACGCTCAGCCTGTCGCTGGCCGTGCTGAAGCGCTTCCGCAACGTTGGCTATGTCGGCGCGGGGCTGAAGGAGTTCGGCGACAGCGACGGCGAGTGGACCGTCTTCGATGTCGACGGGCCCTATCTCGCCTTCCACAACCTGCAGATCTGCGCCTTCCTGGTCCGGGCGGAGGCTTGGCTGGAACACGGGGTCAACGATCCCGGCATGTCCTTGGGCATGGAGGACTACGCCAGCCATGTCGCCATGTTCGCGGCGGGCGTGCGCGGGGTCGCCCTGCCACACACCCTGTTCAGCTACCGCAAGCGGGCGGGCTCCATGTCCAAGGCCTTCGACCCGCACGGCGTAGCCCTTCTCTACCGTCGTATCTGGCGGGCCCATCCGGCGCTGCTTCGACGCTTCGGGCCCGAACTGGTGGGCCTCTATGCCGAGAACGGCCACGGGGCGCTGGCCCCCTCCGCCTGCGAGCCGAGCCCGCAGCACGAGGCGCTGTTCCGGCGCAACATCCCGGACCTGGGGGAAATCGCCGAGGACCTGGAGGCCACCGCCTCTCGAGAACGGCTGGCGCGCGCGCTGCGGGCGCGCTGCTGGGAGGGCGGGGCGGAGTGGGACTACACCACCGCCCGGCTCCTTCTCGCCTTGGACCTGGAGCCCGGTTTCGCCCGCTCGCTGCTTCGAGGCGCCCTGCGGACCGAGCCCGCGAACGGCTGGTTCCGCCTCTACGCCGTGGTCGCCGAGTTGCGGGATGGCCGGATCGTGGCGGCCCGCGCGCTCTGGAGTGAGCCCTTCGAGGCGTTCTGCGCCGCCGAGGCGGGCGCAGTCGGTTGGATCGCCGCGTTGGAGGCCGTGCGCGGCTTTCCCCATGTGACGCACGCGTTGAGCGCATGGCTCGCCGTCGGAGCCGGCGTGGAGGTCGTCCCGCCGCCCACCCACCTCGACACCGACCCGGCGCCAAGAGCCGGCGAGTTCGCCGACCTACACGCCGCGCTCGACACCCTGCGTTCAGAGCTGGGTCGAGGCGATCCGCGCCGCTTGGCTGCGGCGGAAGCGGGGGTGCGAAGCGCCGCCGCGCCGCTGTCAGACGAAGCGGCGGAAACACTGATCGGGCGCTGGAAACGGATATGGCGCACCAGCCTGACCCGGACCGCGCCCCTCCTCCGTCCGACCTACTGGGGCGGTGCAGCCGACGCCTACCTCACCAAGGCCCCGGCGGGGGCGTACGTCACGGCCTTGGAGGCCGCCGATCGCGAGGTCTGGTCGCGCCTTCGTCAAGGGAGCCAAGCGCCGGCGCCCCTGATCGAGGCGGTCACGCGACGGCTGCGTCCGCGCGTGAGGCTGGGGACGCGGTGACGGGGGCCGCCGCCCGGCGCATGCTCTCGATGATGTAGTCTTGGGTGGCGGGCTCCAGGTCCGCGGAGATGGGCAGGCTCAGCACCCGTGCGGCCTTCGCCTCGGTCACCGGCAGGCCGCCCGGCGCCGGGCAGGCCGCATAGGCGATCTGCCGGTGCAGCGGCACGGGATAGTAGACCGCCGTGGGCACGCCGAACCCCTTCAGCCGCCTTGCCACGCCATCGCGGTCGTCCACCTCCAGGGTGTACTGGGCCCAGGTGGAGGTGCCTCCGGCAATGACCGCTGGCGTCGTGGCCGCGCCCGCCAGTCCTTCAGTGTAGCGGCGGGCGGCGGCGTCGCGGCGGCGGAGGTCGTCGGGGAAGATGTCCAGCTTCTCCAGCAGGATCGCGGCCTGCAGCGTGTCCAGCCGGCTGTTCATGCCGACGCGGGTGTTCAGATACTTGGCCTCATGAGCGAAGTCGGCCGCCGCGGCGTCGCTGGCGGTGGCCTTGCCGTGCACCCGGATCGAGTCGATCAGCTCGGCCAGACTGGCGTCGTCGGTCAGCACTGCGCCGCCGTCGCCGTAGCAGCCGAGCGGCTTGGCGGGGAAGAAGCTGGTGGTGGTCACGTCCGCCCAGTGCAGAGGATGTTCCCCGCCCAGGGTGCAGCCGAAGCCCTGGGCTGAATCGGCCACCAGCTTCAGGCCGTGGCGCTGGCAGACCCCGGCCAACGCCGGATAGTCGGCAGGCTGGCCGAAAAGGTCCACCGCGATCACCGCAGCAGGCTTCAGCCGCCCGTCCGAGACGATGGCCTGCACCGCACGTTCGAGCGCGTGGGGGTCGAGGTTGTAGGTGTCGGGCAGGACGTCGACGAAGACGGGCGTAGCGCCGGTCCAGGCCACCGCCTCCGCCGTCGCCGTGAAGGTGAAGCTCGGGCAGAACACCGCCTGCCCAGCCCCGATCCCCCAGGCCATCAGCGGCAGGACGAGCGCGTCGGTGCCGTTGGCGCAGGCCAGCGCATGCCGGGCGCGTCCGAACTCGGCCAGCCGCCGTTCGAACTCCGCCACCTGAGGCCCCATGATCCACTGGCCGGCGTCGACCGCGCCCATGACCGCCCGGTCGATGCGATCGCCCAGCCGGCGACGCTGGGCCAGCAGGTCGATGAAGGCGATAGGGGTCGCAGGAGCGTTCACGGCAAAGGACTCGGGGTGGGCGCGTAGCCCGGGAGGCGCGCTTATAGGCCCCCCTGCCGGCGCCCCGAAACCGCAGGGGCTTCAAAAGCTGTTTCAGACCTCGCATGATCGTCCAACGCCGCCCAGGCGCCGGAGCCCCGATGGCGAGCCCGCCCCCTGACTGGACGCCCGAGCCGGACGCCCCCGACGGCCTCGCCGCCGCAGCCGGCTTCGAGGCCTCCGGCGACCTGGTGCGCGCCCTGGAAGCCTACGAGGCCGCCCTGGCCCGCAGCCCCGGCGATGGGGACCTGCTCTGCGCGCTCGCCCGGCTGGCCGGGCGCATGGCGATGCCCGAGCAGGCCCTGTCGTTCTGGGATCAGGTGCTGGACGCCGAACCGGCCAGGCTGGAATCGGGGCGACGTCCATTTCGACCTCGGGCAGGTGGCCCGGGCAGAGGCCGACTTCGACGGCGCGGCGCGCCATGCCGCGAGCCCGGCCCAGACCGCGGTCATCGCCTTCGCGCGCGGCCTGCTGGCGCTGCACCGGGGCGATCTCGGCGCGGGCTGGGACATGTACGAGGCGCGGCTGAACCCCGACCACCCCGATGCACCCGTCTTCCGGGCCCCCGGCGAGCGGTGGACGCCGGGGGCCGCGCTGGACGGCGCGCACCTGCTGGCAGAGGTGCTGAAGATCGCGTTTGCCGACCGCGC
>CAXUEN010000082.1:0-8625 GCA_964249945.1 uncultured Caulobacteraceae bacterium
GTCCGGCGTAGCTTCCTATCCGGCCGCCTTCTTCGCCGCCGCCCAACCCAACACGGCGCGCGACATGATCGACCGGCTGCCGGGCTTCGTCTTCGACGACGGCTCGAGCGTGCGGGGCTTCGAGGGCGCGGCCGGCAACGTGCTGATCGACGGCGAGCTGCCCACCAGCAAGAACGACGACCTGGAGAGCGTGCTGCGCCGCATCCCCGCCAGCCAGGTGGCGAGGATCGACCTGATCCGCGGCGGCGCCCCGGGGGTCGACATGCACGGCAAGGTGTTGGTGGCCGACGTGGTGCGCAGAACCGGCCCCTCCTCCACCGCAGTGGTGTCGGTCTCCAACCAGTACCTGACCAGCGACGGCCGCCAGAATCCGGGCATCCGGCTCGAAGCCACACAGCGGAAGGGCGGGACCTCGCTGGAGGGCTCGCTGTTCGTCGCCCGCTTTTTCGACGACAGCGCCGGCGACGGCGCGGTGGTGCAGACCGATCCGGACAACACGCTCCAGGGCGCCGCCCGTGACGACACCAAGGCGGGCGGCTATCAGGCCACCGCAACCGGGGCCTACGAACGGCCCCTGTTCGGCGGCAAGTTCCGCATCAACGCCTCGCTCCAGACCCAGCCCTACGCCAACGACGAGGTCGTGGGCGTGCAGGGCGAGCCGGCCGTCGCGTCGTCGGTCGAGCACGACCACCAGAACACCGAGCAGGCGGAACTCGGCCTGCACTATACCCGCGACGTCGGCTCCAAGCTGTCGATGGAGACCCTGGCCATCCAGCAGATCAACGGCGAGGACTCGCTCACCCTGTTCAGCACCGCGGGCGAGGACGACCGCTTCCGCGAGCAGCACACCAACGGCGAGACCATAGGGCGAGGCGTGCTCACCTGGCGGCCGCTGCCGACCCTGACCGTGGAGAGCGGGGCCGAGACGGCCTACAACTGGCTCAGCAGCCACGTGAACTACGTCACCAACGGCGCGGAGGTGATCGTGCCGGCCGCCAACGTCGACGTGGACGAACTGCGCGGCGAGGCCTTCGCCAAGGCCACCTGGGCGCCCTCAGCCAGACTGAACCTGGAGCTTGGCGTCCGCGAGGAGGTGTCCCACATCCAGGCCAGCGGCGACGTGGCGCTGCAGAAGACCCTGCAGTACCCCAAACCGCGCTTCGCCGTCACCTGGTCGCCTGACGCCACCAACCAGTTCCGGCTGCGGCTGGAGCGCGAGGTGGGTCAGCTCGACTTTAACGACTTCGTGGCGGCGTCTTCGCTCTCCACTGGCCAGATCCTGGCCGGCAACCCCAACCTGGTGCCTCAGCAGGCCTGGGTCTACGAGGCGGCCTACGAGCGGAGCTTCCTGAAGGACGGCGCGGCCACCCTGACCGTGCGCCACTCCGAACTCAGCGACGTCATCGACCGCGCGCCGGTCTTCGCGTCATCGAGCGCCTACGACGCGCCCGCCAATATCGGCGGAAGCTCCAAGGACGAGCTGATCGGCGACCTCAGCCTGCCGCTGCAGCGGTTCGGGATCAGCGGCGGCCTGCTGAAGTCGGACCTGACCTGGCGGCGTTCTTCGGTCACTGATCCTACCAATGGCGAGACCCGGCCGATCTCGGGCCTGCGCCCGTTCGAGGGCACGGTGGACTTCACCCAGGATTTGCCGCGCTGGCGGCTCACCTGGGGCGGGGAGCTGAACGTCGGCTGGCGCCAGCGCTATTACCGCTTCGACCAGATGGAAACCGACGCCTTCGCGCCGTTCGGCTCCGTCTTCGTCGAGGTGAAGCCCAGGCCGGGCTGGAGCGTGCGCACGGAGCTGCGCGACCTCGGCGCCGGCTATGACCGCAAGCTAGCCAACTGGGCCGAGGTGCGCAGCCTCGGCGCCGCCTTTACCAACCTGGACGACCGCGACCTGACGCTCGGCCCTACCTTCTACCTGCGGGTGCGCCGCAACTGGTAGGCGGCCGAGGCGCCCGGCTTCAGCGCCTGCGTCCTCATATGACCTTGCCGCTCCCCATCGCATGGGTCAGAACTTTCTCATGATCATCGCGATGAGTTGGGCCGCTCTGGCGATCCTGGGCGTAGACGTCGCAGCCGTCCCGGCGGGCGGCCAGGCGCTGGAGCCGGCGTTCGGCGGCACTATCGTGTCCACCTATCCGGATGGCCGCGTCTCCAAGCTGTGGCTGAACCGCGACGGCACTTTCTCCTCCGAAGGCCGGGTGCACGAGAAACGGGCCGGCCGCTGGGCGATCAAGGGCCACAACGTGTGCATGAGCCAGCTGAAGCCTGTTCCCATTCCCTTCCTCTCCTATTGCCAGCCCATTCCCACCGTCAGCCTGACCGAGTCCTGGACCGGCAAGGCCGTCACCGGCGAGCCGATCACCAACCGCCTGGTGGCGGAGCGGTAGACGCAATCACGTCCTGCTTGCTTTCAGCCCCTCATCCCGGCGAATGCCGGGACCAGACTACAAGCGATTTGGTTGGCAGATGAGACTCGTTCGACGGCAGGAGACACCCTCTACAATCCGGGTCCCGGCATCCGCCGGTATAAGTGGGTGTAAGGTAAACTGAGCGTTCCGCCCCCGGACTACGACATCGGCGTGATCGGCGCAGGCTTCGCCGGCCTGACCGCCGCCATCCAACTGCTCGGCGCGGGGCGCACCTCGCTGGCGCTGTTCGAGCGGGCGGGCGAACTGGGCGGCGTGTGGCGCGACAACGTCTATCCGGGCTGCGCCTGCGACGTGCGCTCCCACCTCTACTCCCTGGCTTCCGACCCCAATCCGGACTGGCCGACCACCTATGCGCGGCAGGCCGACATCCTGGCCTACTTGAAGCGGGTATCGGAGCGCCGGGGGATCACGTCCCGCATCCAGTTCGGTGTCGACATCGTGGAGGCCCGCTTCCTGGAGGGCGCAGGCTGCTGGCGGCTCACCGATGCGGACGGCGGGATCCGCCACGTGCGCATGCTGATCCTGGCCACCGGCCCGCTGAACCGCCCGTCCTTTCCAGCCATCGCGGGGCTGGAGCGGTTCGGCGGGAGCTTCGGCCACTCCTCCGCCTGGGACGCCTCGCTGGACCTGGCGGGCCGGCGGGTGGGGGTGATTGGCACCGGCGCCAGCGGTGTCCAGGTGGTCCCCAACATTGCAGGCCAAGTGGCGAGGTTGACCGTCTTCCAGCGCTCCGCCCCCTGGGTCATGCCGCGGGGCGACCGGCGCACCACGCGGGCGGAGCGCTGGCTGTTCCGCCGCTTTCCCGCCGCGCAGGCCCTGGTGCGGACCGCGATCTACTGGGCGCTGGAGGGCGTGGGCTCCGCCTTCTTCGGCAATGCGTGGCTCGCGCGGGGGCTGCGGGCGGTGGCGCTCCGCAAACTCAGGCGCGAGGTGCGCGACCCGGACGTGCGGGCTAAGCTCACGCCGGACTACGCCATCGGCTGCAAGCGGCTGACGGTGTCGGACGAGTTCCTGCCAACCTTCAACCGGCCCAACGTGGAGCTGGTCACCGACTCCATCGCCGAGATCACCCGCGAAGGCGTCCGCACCCACGGCGGCGCGGACTATCCGCTGGACCACATCGTCTTGGCCACTGGCTTCGTGGTCGCCGATCCAGACGACTTGCTGCGGGTGGTGGGCCGGGGCGGACGGGTGCTGCCGGACCAGTGGGCGGAGGAGGGGGCGCAGGCCTATCGCGGGGTGACCGTGGCCGGCTATCCCAACCTGGCCATGCTGCTCGGACCCAATTCGGCGCTGAGCTACTCCTCGGTGATCCACGTGGTGGAATCCCAGATGCGCTACGTGCTGGCCTATCTCGGGGCGCTGGACGCCGCCGGTCCGCACGCGTCGCTGGACGTTCGGCGAGACGTGCAGGCGGCCTTCAACGCCGAGGTGCAGGCCAGGCTGGAAGGGACGGTCTGGGCCAGTGGCTGCCGCAGCTGGTATCTGGATCGCTCCGGCCGCAACGCCGGCATCCTGCCGGAACCCGGCCATCGCTACCGCCGCCGCATGTCGAGCTTCGATCCGCAGGCCTACGAGGTGCTGAGGCCGCCCGTGGCCGCCCCGGCCCCGTCGAGTCCCTCGCTGCTGGCGTAGAGCCGCCCGCGCCCGGCTTCCTGCGTCGGGCGGACGTGCGCTAGCCGATGGCCTGGGCCATGGCCAGCATCCGCTGGGCTTGGGCGAGGTGCAGCAGCTCGGTCATCTGGCCGTGCACCCTCAGCACGCCGCGGCCCGCATGGGCGGGATCGGCGAAGGCGTCCGCCACGGCCTGCGCCCAGGCGAGCTGCTCGGCCGTCGGGCTGAACACGCGGTTGGCGGCGTCGATCTGGCCGGGATGGATCAGCGTCTTGCCGTCGAAGCCGAAGGCTCGCCCCTGGCGGCATTCAGCCTCCAGCCCGGGCGTGTCCTCCAAGGCGTTGAACACCCCGTCCAGCGCGGCCAGCCCGTGCGCCCGCGCCGCCGCCACGGTTAGGGTCAGGGCTGCCTGCAGCGGCGCGCGGTCGACGCCTACTTCCGCCCGCATCTCCTTGGCTAGGTCGTTGCCGCCCACGACGAAGCCGGCCAGCCGCGTGCCGGTCGCAAGACCTGCGATGGCGTCCAGGTGGAACAGGCAGCGGCCGGTCTCGATCATCGCCCACAGCCGGGTGGGCGCGGGCGCGTCCGCCAACCGCTGGTCGTAGCGGGCGAGGTCGCCCGCATCGGCGATCTTGGGGACCAGTACCGCGTCCGGCGCCGTGCGCACCAGCGCCTCCAGGTCGGCCTCGCCCCAGGGGGTAGCGAGCGCGTTCACCCGCACCACCACCTCGCGCCGACCGAACCCGCCGGCGGTCAGGGCCGAGACCACCTGTTCGCGCGCGGCCTCCTTCGCCTCCGGCGCCACGCTGTCCTCCAGGTCCAGCACCACCGCGTCACAGGGCAGGGTGCGCGCCTTGTCCAGGGCCCGGCCGTTGGAGCCGGGCAGGTAGAGCACGCTTCGGCGCGGGCGCAGGTCCGGGGCGGCGGTGGTCATGGGGCCTCTCGCATCAGTCAAGCGGATAGGTGCGCTCGAGCTCGTAGCGGGAGCCCTCGCGCGACAGCCAGCTGGAATACAGGCCGAACGCCCGCACGCGCCAGGGCGGCGAGTGCAGCAGGTTGTGCCCCTGCACCCAGGCCGCCGCCCGGGGCTCGATGGAGCGCTTCAGATAGGCCATGGTGACGTGCGGCCGGTAGGTCCGCGCCTCCGCCTTCAGCCCGCAGCGCCTGGCGGCGGTCTCGCACTTGGCGGCCAGCCGGCGCAGCGGCTCGCTCTCCGTTACGCCGGCCCAGACCGCCCGTACGCGGTCCACGCCGCCGAAGGCACCGGCGCCCTGCAGCGCCAGCTCGAAACCGTCCATGGTGATCGCGGCCAGCTGACCGTCCAGGTCGGCGGCCACCGCCTCGCTGACCTCCCCGAAGAAGCGCAGGGTGACATGCAGGTTCTCCGGCGGCGTCCAGCGGGCGCCGGGCAGGCCCTGCTGACGGCGTGAGAGCCCCTCGGCGACGTCGAAGGGGATCGGACAAGCTGCGAACAGGCGGATCATGGTGCAAAGCTAGGAGGTCACGCCTGTGTGCGCATCGGGTGCAGGCCTTGCGCGCGAGGCCAAGCTCGACGATATCCTGTCCAGCGCCAAGGGGCGTAATTCAAAGGGTCTGTTCGCCATGAGCGACTTCAACCGCGGCTATGCGCGCCCATTTGGGGCGCCGCAGGCCGATATGGCCAGAGATGCGGGACTGAGGTCCTTCATGCTTGGCGTCTACAACAAGGTGGCGCTGGGGCTTGCGCTCTCGGGCGTCCTGGCCTGGATCACCTCGCACGAACCGGTGGTCGGCTATCTGTTCCCGATGGTCCAGACGCCGGAGGGCATGGCCCGCACGGTGTCCGGACTGGGCCTGCTGCTGATGTTCGCTCCGCTGGCGGTCATCATCGGGTCGCGCTTCATTATGCGGACCGCCACGCCGCAGAACTCCGGCGCGCTGTACTGGACCATCGTGACCCTGCTGGGCGCGTCCATGGGCGTGCTGCTGCTGAGGTACACGGGCGTTTCGGTAGCCACGACCTTCTTCGTGACCGCGGCGGCCTTTGGCGGGCTCAGCCTGTTCGGCTATTCCACGAAGAAGGACCTGACCGGCATGGGCAGTTTTCTGATCGTGGGCATGTGGGGCATCTTCCTGGCCATGATCGTCAACCTTTTCCTGCACTCCTCGGCGGTCGCCTTCACCGTCAACGTGCTGGGCGTGCTGATCTTCTCCGGCCTGATCGCCTGGAACACCCAGCGGCTGAAGGGCACCTACTACCAGCTCGGCGGCAATGCCGAGGGCATGGCGGTGGCCACCAACTATGGGGCGCTCAGCCTGTACCTGGACTTCGTCAATCTGTTCCAGTTCCTGCTGGCCTTCACCGGCGGCCGTCGCTGAGTCGATCGCTTCGGGCTTGAGACGACGCGCCCCGGCCGCAAGGCCGGGGCGTTTCTCGTTGGGCTACTCCACGACGCGGAAACGGCGGGACTCGAACATCCGCAGGACGTCGGCCAGTTCATGGCCCCGGCGCAGCACCATCCCGCCCCGCCCGATCACCGCCCAGGCGCCCTGCCGCCGGGCTAAGGCCGGCCGCTTCTCGATCCGGTAGAGGGGCTGCTCCGCCGCCCGCTCGAACACCGAGAACACCGCCGCCTCCGCCAGGCCGTCGATGGCGTAGTCGCGCCACTCGCCCGCCGACACCATCCGCCCGTAGAGCCCGGTCAAGGCGCTCAGCTCCTTCCGCTCGAAGAACACCACGGGCGTGGGGGGCGGATGTGAAACGTCGAGACTCATGACGGCTCCGGACTGCGGCACTCTTATCTAGGCTCCTGACAATGCCTGGAAAGTCCCCCTCTGCGCCCCTCTCGCTGCCCTTGTCTAACCCGAGAAGAAGAGCCACGAAATGGCCCCATTGCGGACGCGGACGCGCCCCAGCCGCCGACGATACAGACGAGGTCGGTCGGCCGGGAACATCTTACGGTCCGGATCCTGAACAGCCCCCCCAGCCCCCCGGGCCGGCAGGTGCGGTCGGCCGGCACCCTCAAATCCTGCGACATCAGCCGCACCCGACCAGCGGAGCGGCTCCGTGGCTGGCTCAGCCGCCGAGGATCGCCGCCTGCACCTTCAGCGCCTGCACCGTCTCGCGGACGTCGTGCACCCTGACCATCGCCACGCCTGCTCGCGCCCCATGCAGGGCGATGGCCAGGGAGCCGCCGAGCCGGTCCAGCGGATCCACGGCGGTGGGATCGACGCCCTGGACCGTGCGCTTGCGGCTGGCGCCCAGCAGCACCGGGAAACCCAGGCCGGTCAGCCGGTCAAGCCGGGCGAGCAGGGCGAGGTTATGCTCCAGCCGCTTGCCGAAGCCGATGCCGGGATCGAGCCAGATGGCGTCCCGCCGGATTCCGGCCGTCAGGGCCGCCTGCGCCCGCGCAGCCAGCCAGGCGCAGACCTCCGCCGTCGGATCGTCATAGCGGGGGGCGTCCTGCATGGTGGCGGGATCGCCCTGCATGTGCATGAGCACCACGGGCGCGCCGACCTCCGCCGCCGTCGACAGGCTGTTGACGGCGGCGGTCAGCGCGGTGATGTCGTTCCACATCGACGCGCCCTCTGCGATCGCCGCCCGGGCGACGCCGGGCTTGCGCGTGTCGATCGACAGCGGCGTGTCCAGTTCCCGGCGGAGCGCGCGGATTACCGGCAGCACCCGCGCCAGCTCCACCGCCTCTGAAACGGGCTGCGCTCGCGGGCGCGTCGACTCGCCGCCGATGTCCAGCCAGTTCGCCCCCGCTGCCACGAGCGCCCGCGCTTGGCCCATCGCACCCTCGATGCTGGCGAACCTCCCGCCATCGGAGAAGGAGTCAGGTGTAACGTTCAGAACCCCCATGACCTGGGGGCGACCTGATGGCGTTGTCGCCATCAGATACTGGCGCTCCTAGGCCGGCTGGGCCTCCGGCTCCACGTGCGTCAGCGGCACCGAGACGGTGGAGGTCGCGGGCGGCGGTCCCTCGATCTCCTCGCGCTTGGGGGGGATGCCCTTCAGCACGTCAGTGATTTCCACGCCGGTGAGGGTCTCGTACTCCAGCATGGCCCGGGCGAGAGTGTGCAGGTCCTCGATCCGATTGGTGATGATCCGCCTGGCCTCGTCGAAGCCCGCCTGGGTCAGACGCTTGACCTCCGCATCGATGGTCTTGGCGGTCTCCTCTGAGATGTTCTGGCGGTTGCCCATGGACATGCCGAGGAACACCTCCTCCTGGTTGTCGCCATACTCCACCACGCCCAGCTCTTCCGAGTAGCCCCACTTGGTGACCATGGCGCGGGCCAGCTTGGTGGCTTGGCTGATGTCGGACGAGGCGCCCGAGGTGACCTTCTCGCGGCCGAAGATGATCTCCTCCGCCACCCGGCCGCCAAACAGGATTGCCAAGCGTGAGGTCATCTGCTCGTAGGACATGGACAGCTTGTCCCGCTCCGGCAATTGCATGACCATGCCCAGCGCTCGTCCGCGAGGAATGATCGTCGCCTTGTGGACAGGGTCGGTGGAGGGCACGTTCAGCGCCACGATGGCGTGGCCGCCCTCGTGATAGGCGGTCATGCGCTTCTCGTCCTCGGTCATGACCAT
>CAXUEN010000083.1:0-8614 GCA_964249945.1 uncultured Caulobacteraceae bacterium
ATCCCTTCCGCTTGGCGCGTATGGGCGCCGCGGGGCGGGCGATGGTCGCCGCGCGCTACGGCGCCCGCTCGGTCCGCGCCCGGTATGCCGAGCTGAACACACGGTTGCTCCAGGCGGCGCGGCCAGAGCGGGGCTGAGACACTGCACGGGCAACACCGAGCTTATCTCGAAGGCGCCGTAGTCCAATCCTGCCTGTCCCACGGGCGCGGCAAAATATCCGGGGCGAAGTTCTTAATAAAGCTTTTGCTTACAGCGGACCGAAGGCTTTGATATAGGCCACGCGCGGGACGGGAGGTCGGGAATGCATATGGACGCGGCGTTCACGCCCCAACTCAGCGTGGCGGCGGCCAGGCGTCAGGTCTCCTCAGGATACCGGGCTCGGCAGCGCATCTTCGACCTGGCCCTGACCCTTCCCTTGGTGCTCCTGCTGGCTCCCGTGTTCGGCCTGCTCGCCCTGGCCGTGTGGATCAACGACGGCGGGACGGCCTTCTATGGCCAGATGCGTATCGGCCATCACGGGCGCACCTTCCGGTGCTGGAAGTTCCGCAGCATGGTCACCGACTCCGACGCCGTGCTGGCCAAGGTGCTGGAGATGTCCGCCGAGGCTCGGGCGGAATGGGCGCGTGACCACAAGCTTAAGGTAGATCCCCGGATCACCTGGGTCGGCCGGCTGCTCCGCAGCAGCAGCCTGGACGAGCTGCCCCAGCTCTGGAACGTCCTGCGCGGGGAGATGAGCCTGGTGGGCCCGCGTCCGATCGTGGTGGCCGAGGTGGGCCGCTACGGCCCTCGCTTCCACGACTATTGCACCTGCCGTCCCGGCATCACCGGACTGTGGCAGGTGAGCGGACGCAGCGACGTCAGCTACCGGCGCCGGGTGGCGCTCGACGCGGTGTACGCCCGCAGGGCGTCGCTCCGGCTGGACGTGGCCATCCTGGCGCGCACCATCCCCGCCGTGCTGCTCAGGCGAGGGTCCTATTAGCCCATCAGCGCGGGCGGCGGGCGCACGGCCGGACGCGTGTTGACGCCGCGAGGGTCGCAACTGATTGTAAGGCGGCGACCCCGGAGCGTCGTGCTAACCTCCTTTCCATGCTGAACTTCCTCCAGAGAAAGAAGCCTCCCGTGGTGCGCGTCGCGCCCGAGGGCCTGCGCCTCTACGCCGTGGGCGACGTGCACGGGCGGCTCGATGCGCTGGAGCTGCTGGTCTCCGCCATCCTGGATGAGCCTGCGGACGGGTCGCAGCCCGTCCTGATCATGCTCGGCGACTACGTGGATCGCGGTCCCGCCTCGCGCCAGGTGATCGACCGGCTGATCGCCCTGCAGGGGGAGGCCTCGATCGAGACCCGCTTCATCCGGGGCAACCACGAGGAGACCATGCTGAGCTTCCTCAGCGAGCCGTCGCTGGGCCCCAGCTGGTGCAGCTTCGGCGGGGTGGAGACGCTGCAGTCCTACGGGGTGGTCGCGCCCCTCGTCGCCGACCCGACGGAGGCATGGGAATCGGCGCGCCAAGCCTTCGCGGCGGCCATCCCCGCGTCGCACGTGCGCTTCCTCCAGGCGCTGGAGCCGGCGGTGGAGTACGGCGACTACTTCTTCACCCATGCGGGCGTTCGCCCCGGGATCGAGCTGGACGCCCAGGACCCCCACGACCTGATGTGGATACGCGACGAATTCCTGCGCGGTTCGGCCACATTCTCCAAGGCCATCGTCCACGGCCATACGCCGGAGGCCGACGCCTTCGTCAGTGATCGCCGGATCGGAGTGGATACCGGCGCCTACGCCACCGGCCGCTTGAGCGCCATCGTGCTCGAAGGGTTGGAGCGGCGGCTGATCCAGGCGCAGGTCTCCGGCGGCCGCTCGTCGGTCGACCACATCAACATCGTGCGCCCGGTCGAGCGGCGCAGGGCCTAGGGGTGCAAGCGATGCGCAAGGGGATCAACAGCCTGACCGCGCTGGGCATGGCGATGTCGCTCGCCGGCGTCGCAGCGCCTATGGCGGCCGTGGCCCAGGCTGGAGGCGCGCCGGCGCCCATGGCGTCCGCCGGGCCGGCGGGCTCCAAGGACCTCAACTATCGCCTGGGCACCGACGACAAGCTCCGCGTGATCGTCTTCGGCGAGACCAGCCTGTCGGGCGAGTTCGTCATTTCCGACACCGGCGAGATCGCCTTCCCCCTGATCGGCAATGTTCACGCCGCCGGCCTGACCGTGGCGCAGTTCCAGGAGGCGCTGCGCAGCAAGCTGGCCGACGGCTACCTGCGCGATCCCCGCGTCTCGGCGGAGGTCGAGAACTACCGGCCCTTCTACATCCTGGGCGAGGTGCAGAAGCCCGGGGAGTATCCGTTCACCAGCGGGCTGACCGTGCTGAACGCGGTGGCGACCGCGGGCGGCTTCACCTACCGCGCCAACACCAAGATCATCACCCTGCGCCACGCCGGAGCCTCCAAGGAGGCCGCCGTGCGGCTCACCGCCACCAGCGAGGTGGGTCCGGGCGACACCATCGTAATCAAGGAACGCTTCTTCTGATCCGCGCCGCGCGCCGGAGTTGGCGGCGCGCTAGGCTTATGTTTGTTGGTCACGATCTAGCGTGGCCTCTACCCGCGGGTCCGGGGACGATCCGCGGTGGCAGAGGGGCGGAAGCTTTGGACAACCGGGGATTTATGCGTCTCGTCCATGCCGCCTGTGCGGCCAGCCTCGCCGGCTGCGCCGTCGCCGCGGCGTCCGGCTCCGCCGCCGCCCAGGACTTCGGCGGCATCCAGCAGGCGCCGCAGTACAGCCGCGGCTTCAACACCGCCGTGCGCGAGCGGCTGCACCCGGAATGGGCCCCGTTCGACATCGACCTCGGGGGCTTCACGCTGGAGCCGCAGGTCGCCGTCACCAGCCTGTTCACCGACAACGAGAAGTTCACCACCGTCGACAAGCGATCCGACGAATCGTTCCGCATCCAGCCCAGCCTCTCGCTGGGCTCCAACTGGAACCGCAACGGCTTCGGCCTCCAGGCCTTCGCCGCCCAGACCGAATACGTCCGCGCCAGCGAGGACGACTCCACCGAGTACGGCGTGACCGGCACCGGCCATCTGGACGTGCGCGAAGACCTCACCGTCGACCTGCGCGGCGGCGACCAGCACCTGGTGCTGTCTAGGTCCGATCCGGACGTGCCGGTGGACACCCTGGCCCCCACCGAGTTCGACCGGCAGACCTTCCAGGCGACCGTCATCAAGACCCTACCGACCATCCAGCTCCAGGGCATCTTCGCCGTCCGAAACGAAAGCTATGACACCAACGTCCCGCTTCCGAACGACCAGATCTACGACGCCTCCGGCCGGAACGGGACCTTTCTCAGCTATAGCGGCCGCGTGAGCTACGGGGTCTCTCCCGCCGTCGCCGTCTTCGTCGGCGCGCTCTACGACCAGGGTTTCCGGCCGCGCGAAGAGAACGAGAACCAGAACGCCCAGGGCGTCAACCTGGCCGGCGGGGTCAACTTCGACCTGACGCGCTTGGCTCGGGGCGAGATCGCCCTGGGCTATCTCTACCAGTCCTACAGCACCACCAACACGCCTTCGGACTCCGGCTTCGCCTTCAGCGCCAACTTCCAGTACTTCCCGACCCAGCTCACCACCATCAGCATCACAGGCTCGCGCGATGCGGCGCCGTCGAGCGTGGCGGGTTCGCCCGGCGGCATCGACCTGAGCGGCTCGGTGACGGTGGACCACGAGCTGCTCCGCAACCTGATCATCAGCGCGGGCGGCAACGCCGGACAGGTCCGCTACAGCCACTTCTTCATCAATGGCCAGAGCATCCCGACCAACCGCACCGACGTGGGCTACGGCGGCACCGTCGGCGCCACCTATCTGATGAACCGGCTGGTCTCGTGGGACCTGGCCTACAGCTATACGGGCTACACCTCAACCGACGCCCTGCGGCGATCCTACAGCGCCAACAGGCTGTCGCTGACCCTTCGGCTCACGCGATAGATTTGATAAGGGGTTCGGACATGGCCATGACCCTACCCCTGCCGTCCTCCACCGCGCCCGCCTGGGCGGCGGCGCTCGTCCGCGGTCCGGTGGACCTGCGCAGGCTCTGGGCGACGCTGCGCCGCTACCGGGTCAGCATCACCCTGGGCTTCCGGCTGGTGTTCCTGGCGGCGCTGCGGCCCGCCACGACCCCGACCCCGGTCTACACCGCCACCTCCAGCGTCATGATCGACGACCGCCACCACAACGTCACGCCGGACCAGCAGCAGGTGCTGTCGGACCTGCCCGACGCCACCGGCGTGGTGGACACCGAGGTGGAGATCATGCGCTCCCGGGCCCTGGCCGGCCGGGTGGTGGACGCGCTGAACCTCACCGCCGACCCTGAGTTCAACCACGCCCTGCACAGGAAGGGCTTCTCCCTGTTCGGTCAGTCCAAGCCGCCAGTCGCGGGCGACGATACGCGCCGGCGCGAGCGCGACGCCACCATCGACACCCTGATCAAACGCATCCAGGTGGAGCGGCGGGGCCTGACCTATGTGATCAACATTTCGGTCACCTCGGTCTCTCCCGCCAAGTCCGCCCTGCTGGCCAACACCGTGGCCGACCGCTACCTCACCGCCCAGCTCGACGCCAAGTTCGAGGCCACCCAGCGCGCCAACCGCTGGCTGCAGGGCCGGCTGGGCGCGCTCCGCTCTGACGTCACCAACGCCGAGCAGTCGGTGGCCAGCTACCAGTCGAGCAAGGGCCTGCTGCAGGCCACGGGATCCAACCTCACCGAACAGCGAGTGGCCCAGCTGCAAGCCTCCGAAAGCCAGGCGGCCGCGGATCTGGCGGAGAAGCAGGCCCGGCTTAACACCGCCCGCCAGCAGATCGCCAACGGCGGCACCGGCCAGGACCTGGGCGAGGCGCTGAACTCGCCCCTCATCAAGGACCTGCGGGTTAAGCTGTCGGACGCCATCCACACCCAGCAGCTGCTCCTGGCCAAGTACGGCCCGCGCCACCCCGACGTGATCGCCCAGGAGAACACCCAAAAGCAGATCGAGAGCGACATCCAGGGCGAGGTGAACCGCATCATCGCCAGCCTGCAGTCGGACGTGAACGCCTCGTCCCAGCGGCTGGCGGCCATCCGCTCCGACCTGGGCCAGGCGCAAGGGTCGCTGGCCTCTAACAAGAGCGCGGAAGTGGGCATGAATAGCCTGCAGATGAACGCCGACGCCCAGAGCGCGGTCTACAAGTCCCTGCTCGACCGCTTCCAGCAGACCTCGGTGCAGGACGGCTCGCTGCAGTCCGACGCCCAGGTGGTCTCGCCGGCCCAAATCCCGTTGAAGCCCAGCTCGCCGAACAAGCCGCTCGACATCGCCCTGGGCGTCGTCCTCGGCCTGCTGGCCGGGATGGTCGCCGTGGTGGGCATGGAGATGTGGTCCGGCGAGGTCCGCACCTCCGACGACGTTGAGAGGATGCTGGGCGTGCCCTCCATCGGCTCGGTCCCCACCACCAAGGGCGCCACCAACCAGCCGCCCTCCCAGTACCTGGTGGACACCCCGCTGTCGGCCTTCGCCGAGAGCTTCCGCCAGCTCCGCGCAGCCCTGCGGCGGGCGGACCTCGACAGCCCGGTGAAGACCCTGGCGGTGACCTCGGCCCTGCCTGGCGAGGGCAAGTCCACCACCTCCATGTGCCTGGCGCGGTCCATCGCACTCGGCGGCCAGAAGACCATCGCGGTGGACTGCGACCTGCGCCGGCGCACGCTGCACACCATGCTGGCGATCAAGCCGGCGGCGGGGCTGCTCGAGGTGCTGGCCGGCACGGCGAGCCTGCAAGACGCCATCATCATCGACGAGCCGTCGGGCTGCCACATCCTGCCGCTCACCGCGTCCAAGTTCACGCCACGCGACGTGTTCGGCACCCAGGCCTTCGCCAAGCTGGTGGCGCACCTGAAGGCCGAGTACGACTTCGTCATCCTGGACTGCGCCCCGGTGCTGGCGGTGGCCGACACCCGTACCATCACCGAGGTGGTCGATGGCGTGCTGCTGCTGGTGCAGTGGCAGAAGACCGCCGCGCGGGCGGTGAAATACGCCATCACCGCGGTGGAGTCGGTGGGCGGCAAGGTGCTGGGTGTCGCCCTGACCAAGGTCAACCTGAAGGCCCAGGCCTCCTATGGTTACGGCGACAGCGGTTACTACTTCCGCTCCTACGCCAACTACTATGTGGAGCAGTAGGCCGGGGGCGCATCCCGCGTCCCGAAGGTGAGCGAGGGTCCGCGAACCTCCCGCTCCCCGGGGCCTGCGCCCGGGGGTGCGGGGCGAAGGCCCTACCGCCCTCCGCCCCCCGTCCGCAAGGGTCGCCCTCAGATGTCGTCTCAGCTTCGGCTGCTGCGACGGTCGGGCTGGCTGGGCCTGCTGGTGGTTCTGGCGCTGACCGCCAGCTGGGCGGTGGCGCGCGACTTTTGGCTGGCCGACATGGTCGACCTGTTCCGGCCGGTAGTGGTGCTCCTCGCCGCAGCCCTCTTGGCCCTGGCCATCGGCGCCCGGGCCGTGGGGCTGATCGCCCTCTCGGGCCTGCTGCTCGCCGCCAACCTCTACCTGCTGGTCCAGCCTAGCCTGGACCTGCCGGCCGCGCAGGCGTCAGGCGCGCGCCGACCGCCGGTAAGCGTGGCCAGCTTCGACGTGGTGTCCGACGAGAGCCTGCCGGACTTCACGAGCTGGGCCCGGGACAAGAAACGCCGCCCGGATGTGGTGGGTCTGCAGAACCTGACCGCACCCTGGCGGGACCGCATCGCCCAGCTCGCCGACGTCTACCCCTTCAGCGCTAGCGCCCTGCACAAAGAGATCGGCGTGAAGGAGGACATCGTCAGCCGCTTCCCGATCCTGGACGCCTCCGTCTACCGTCCCCCCGGCGGCCGCACCGCGGTGCGCGCCACCGTGGAGATCGAGGGCCAGCCGGTGCAGGTCTTCGTCATCGACCCGAACAAGGCCACCAGCCAGACTCGCTGGGCCGAGCGCAACCAGTATCTGGGCCTGGTCTCCCAGTGGGTGGCGAGCCAGGCGGCGGGCCGGCCGGCCATCATGCTGGGCGACTGGAACATCACGCCCTGGTCGCCCTTCTACGCCGACGTGTTCGAGCAGAGTTCACTGCGCCGAGGCGATACGGGCATACTGCCGCCGGCCACCCACACCCTGGCCCACCTGCCGATCCCGCTGCTGGGGCTGAACGACGACCACATCGCGGTGTCCCGCCGCATTCCGGTGGAGGGCTGCGCCCCCGGCCCGGACCTCGGCTCCGACCACCTGCCCCTGGTCTGCGCCATTCATGTGCGCTGAAGCGGAGCCGCCGGCCGCCTGAGAGGCGTGCTGTCGCAAAAGATCTCCCTTCCGTCATTGAGGGGAACGGGGTCCCATGCAACGGCCTTGCCCGGAGGAGGATCAAGGATCGGCTCCTGGCCGGAAGGGCGGCCCGAAGGCGTGGCGGCTAGGGCGTGACCGGTTCAGGTTGATCTTGCCCGCTCTTCAATCCCGCTCATCCCGCCGAATGCCGGGACCCAGATCGTAAAAGCTGGAGCTTGGCGGAGAGAGCGGAAAGCCTTCCAGACACAGCGCCTGGTGATCTGGGTTCCGGCGTTCTCCGGGATGAGCGGATGCAAGAGCAGGCGAGATCAACTTGATCCAGTTACGTCTAGGCCGCCGCCTTTAGAACGGCCTCCACTTGGGGTGCGGGACCAGGCTCTCGGCCGGCGCGAAGGCCTTCTTGATGGGGGCTGCCCTGGGCTCCACAGCCTCCACGGGAGCGATCTGGGCCTGGGCCAGGGCCACCGGGGCGGTGTCGCCGGTTGCGGCCTCGGCCGGACCGCCCGCACCAGGCGCATCCGCTGCGACGTTCCCCTTGGCGGGGTCGGCGGCCGCCTGGGCCGCGTAGTCCACCGCGAGCTTTTGGATCGGCACGAGGGGGGATGCGGCGGCGACGTCGGTGGCCGCGCCCGGCTCGTTGCCGGCGTACTGGCCGCCAAAGGCCGGCGGCTGTCCGAACGTGCCCGTCCAGCGATAGAAGATGTGCTGGCCGATCTGCGCCAGCTTCACCAGGCTGGGGCTCCAGTAGGGCACGACATACTGGGTGTGGTAGTGGGTCGCCTCCCCTACCGGCTTCATCACATAGCCGTTCAGCGCGGCGTGGGCGACGGCGACCGCCCGGGCCCAGGCCTTCTCCTCCGGCGTGCGGGCGAGCGCCCCGTCGCAGGTGAAGGTGAACTGGCAGCCGGTCTTCAGCTCGGCGCCCTGAAACACCACCCCGCACACCGTCTTCGGATAGACCGGGTGGCGCACCCGGTTCAGCACCACCTGTGCGACCGCCTGCTCCCCGTCCAGGGGCTCGAAGCCGGCCTCGTAATACACCGCCTGGGCCAGGCAGGTCTCGGCCCGCGTCTTGTCCTCGTCGACGGCCTCCGCCATCGAGAACGGCTTGGCCGGCGGGTTGGGCAGGGTGGCGAGCGGGATGGCCTGGTTCGCGGCCAGGGCCTGGTCCGGCGTCAGGTTCTGCATCTCCAGCACCGCGGGCAGCGGCGAGATCGGCGGTGGCGCCGCGGCCGGCGCGGAGGCCACAGCCGCGCGCACGACCGTGGCGCTTTGGGGAATGGAGGCGTAGGCGTCCGGGCTGCGGGAG
>CAXUEN010000084.1:0-8576 GCA_964249945.1 uncultured Caulobacteraceae bacterium
TGCACCTTGGGCCAGCAGAACGCCCCCTGCTCAAGCCGTTTGGCGTAGAGCACCATGAACCGCCCCGGGTTTGCCGGAGGCCCCAACTCCTGAGAGGACGGGGCTATGACGAGCAAGACGACGAACAAGTTTTCACCGGAGGTCCGCGCACGGGCGGTGCGGATGGTGCTGGACCACGAGGGGGATCATCCCTCGCGCTGGGCGGCCGTGGTGTCGATCGCGACGAAGATTGGCTGTACGGCGCAGACGCTTTGCGAGTGGGTCAAGAAGGCCGAGGTAGACGCCGGCAAACGGGCCGGGGTTTCGACGGAGACAGCAGAGAGGCTGACCCGAAGGGCGGCGTAGCCTAGGCGTTGGAACGTGAGGTCCGCGAACTTCGCCAGGCCAACGAGATCCTGCGCAAGGCGTTGGCCTATTTTGCTCAGGCGGAGCTCGACCGCCCGGCCCCTGCGATCTACGCGCAAACCCTGTGGCAATGCGAAATCGCCCGTTTCCCACGATCGCAGGACATCACCTGCCTGATCCACCGTGATGATAGGCGGTGCTTCCGTCCCGCGTTGCATCAGGTAGATCGTCCCATGCGTGTCGCCGGCCACGTTAGACATAGTTCCCAAGCACCAGCCCGCCTTTGGCGGCCGCACCTTAAGGTGGGTCTCGTGGAACGGCAATGTCGGGGTGCTCTCTGTCCTTGCTCTCAGCTCCGCCGCGGCGGCAATATGCTACGACAGGCGATAAGGATAGTAGTCAGGATCTATACGAAAGAGTACATAGTAAAATTGTACTTTATAGAGCGAGAAAGAAAGCAGAGACGTTCTGTACTCTACTTCTTGTTACGAAAGACTCGTGGGGTGGGTGAATACCTAGACGCTCTTCGGAAAGGATTTAAACGTTTTCAGGCGCGGTGAAATGATGGTTGCCCTACAATCACCTGCCTATCGTCGACAATTATCGTCCGACGCGTCAGGGCAGTCGAGCGTGGACCTGATCCCGTCGAGGTCGGTGAGGGTGGCGGCGGACGGCGCTTCGGTCCGTTGAAGTTGCGCGGCGACCTGTTCTGCCTCTCGCAGGATCCGCAGGGCATTGCCGCCGGCGACCTTGGCGAGCTCTTCGTCGCTCCAGCCGCGCCGGGCGAGTTCGATCAGCACGGCCGGGAACTTGTCGACGCCTTCCAGACCCTCAGGTGCGTCCGGGATGCCGTCGAAGTCGGAGCCTAAGCCGACATGGTCCACGCCCGCGACCTGGCGGATATGGTCGATGTGGTCGGCGACGTCGCTGACGGTGACGACAGGTGCGGGATGGGCCGCCTTCCACACCGCCATGGCCGCCTTGGCGCGCTCGGGCTGGCCCACGTACAGCCCGCTGTAGGGCGGGGAGTTGAGCCGCGCCGCCTCGGCGGCCTCGTCCGCGTCCCAGTTCGCCCGGACCTGGGAGACGTAGCCGGGATAGAAGTTGACCATCACCACGCCGCCGTTGCGGGCCAGCAGCCGTAGGACGTCGTCGGGCACGTCTCGGGGGTGGTCGACCAGCGCGCGGGCTCCGGAATGGGAAAAGATCACCGGCGCCCGGCTCGCCTGCAGGGCGGCGCGCATGGTGTCGGGCGAGACGTGGCTGAGGTCGACCAGCATGCCGAGCCGGTTCATCTCGCCCACGACAGCGCGGCCGAACGGGGTCAGGCCGTGGTGCTCTGGATCGTCGGTGGCGCTATCGGCCCAGGCCGTGTCCTTGGTGTGGGTCAGCGTCATGTAGCGCGCGCCGAGCGCGTACATCTGGCGGAGCACCGCGAGCGAGTCGCCGATCTGGTGGCCGCCCTCGATACCGATCAGGCAGGCGATGCGGCCGGCGTGATGGGCGCGCAGCACGTCGTCGGCGCTGTAGGCCATCTGGAAATCCTGCGGGTAGGCCGCGGCCATCCGGTGCACCAAGTCGATCTGCTCGAGCGTGGTCTGCACCGCCACTGGCCCGGTGAGATCAGCCGGTATCCAGACCGACCAGAACTGGCCGCCGACTTGGCCCGTCCGCAAGCGAGGGATGTCGGTCATCAGCGCCGGGCCGCCCGCGTAGGGCAGATGCGACGTGTCGCGGGAGAGATCGACCGAGGCGAGCTTGGAGGCGAAGCGCTTGCGCAGCTCCCAGGGTAGGTCGTTGTGCCCGTCGATCAGTGGCGTAGCCGTCAGCGCCCGCGACACGCGGGCGGCCAGCGCGGCCTCGCTGACCGGGGCTCCCGCCGCGGCGTTGAAGGCCAGGAGCGCGGCGACTGCGCTCGTGACGCCCAGCGCCACGCGAAGTCTCGCTGTTCTTGATCTCCGCATCACCGCACCCCCGTTCCTGGGTGGGCTGGCGGCGCCGCCAGATGGCGGGCGAAGAAGTCGTCCGCCGCGCCGAAGAAGGCCAACCAGGAGCGCTCGCGCAGGAGGTCGTGGATCTCGTTGGGGATGACGAGCTGCTCGACGTCCACGCCGTGCTTGCGAAGCGCGGTCACCAGCTCGACAGACTGGGAGAAGGGCACGTTGCGGTCGTCGTCGGCTTGCACCACCAGCACCGGTGAGCGCCACTTGCCGATCGTCGCCATGGCCGAGGAGTCGTACGCCAGCTGGGCGGCGCCGGGCGGCGCGCCGGGCTGGCTGAGGTCGGGCAGCATGGCGCGCCAGTCGTGCACTCCGGCATAGTCCACCCCTGCCGCCAGGAGGTCCGAGGCGCGCGAGAGGCCTAGCGCCGTCATCAACCCGCCGTAACTGCCGCCCCAGATACCGATACGGGCCGCATCGACGTCCGGGCGGGAGCGCAGATAGCGAGCGGCGCCCAAGATGTCGTTCAGTTCGCTGGCGCCGCTCGGCCCGAACTTCAGCGCCTCCCGGAAGTCGAGGCCATAGCCGATGCCGCCGCGATAGTTGACCGACAGGACCACATAGCCCTCGTTGGCCAGATATTGGTTCATGGCGTACATGAAGGTGTAGGCGTCCATGGGATGCCAGCCGAGCAGCATCTCGCGAACCGGGCCGCCATGGAAGAAGAGCAGGGCCGGCCCGGGGGTGCGGAGACGGCCAGGCGGGGGCAGGAAGAGCTGGGCGTGGACGGCTAGGCCATCGGCCGCGCTGAACACCACCGGCTTAGGATCGACAAGCTGGGCCAGGGGAAAGTCCCCCGGGATGGCGCCGGGGGCGAGGTCGGTCATCACACTGTTGGCGATTTGCACCGGCCGCATGGGATTACGCCCGTCGCCATGCAGCGCCACGACTTGGCCCGCGCTGGAGAGAACGGGATAGTCCTCGATGCTGGCGCCGCGGGTCAGGGCGTGGGGCGCGCCGCCGGCGGCCGCGATCTCCCACAGGTGCCAGCGATCGGTTTCCGCGACGTTGGCGGAATAGACGATCTGGGTCCGATCGGGGCTGAGCGCGGTGTTGAACACCTCATAGGCTCCGGGCGTCAGCTCGCGCGCAGGGCCGCCGGTCGCCGATACGGCGTAAAGGTGCGCCCAGCCTGTCCGCTCCCAGGGGAAGACGATTCGATCGCCTGCCGTCCACATCAGGACCCTGTCGCTGAGCACGGGATGGAAGACGCTGCCGAGACCGGGCACGGCGGCCCAGACCTGGTGCGCTGCGCCCGTCGTGGGATCGCCGGCCCAGATGGACCAGGGCTGGCCCTGACGCCGCTCGGTGAAGAAGGCTGACGCGCCGGCGGGCACGCGCACGAAGGCGAGGGACCGACCGTCCGGCGACCATTCCGGCGCTTGGTCGGTGTCGAAGCCCGGCTGCATCCAGGCGATCGCGTGGCTTGCCACGTCATAGACCCCGACCAGGCTGTGGTCGCCGCGGCTGCTGACGAAGGCGAAGCGGCTGCCGTCCGGCGACCAGGTGAGCGCGCTGGCCTCGCCGCGGTCGTGGATCAGCTGGCTCGGGGTCCCACCGGCCAGCGACGTGGTCCAGACCTGGCCGCCCAGGAGGTAAGCGACCGTGTCGCCCCGCGGCGAGACGGCTGCGGAGTGGCCTAGCCCGATCGCGCGCGGAGCTCCCCCATCGACCGACGCCGCCCAGATAGTCTGAGGCGGTGGGCCGGACGCCAAGCTCATGATGTTTACGGGGCCGCCGCCTTCCAGGCTGCCGCCGCGAGTGTAGACCACCGTGCGCCCGGCGCCGTCCCAGCTGAGCTCGCCCAGATCGTAGCCGTCGTCGCCGGCATAGGCGGTGATTGGGCGGCTGCGATAGCGCCCGTCCGGCCCAGAGTCGGAGACCCAGACGTTGCGCACGCCCCGCGTGTCATAGACCCAGGCGACGCGTCCGCCTCGGCTAGCGGCGGTCAAGTTGGAGGGGAAAGGCGCGCTCAGCACCTGCTCCAGGGTGAAATCGTGCGCCGGACGCGGCTGGGCTTGCGCGAGCTGAACCGACAGCGGCAGCAGCGCCGCCGAGACCAGGTTCGCCAAGCCCGTGCGCTCCCAACGTGTCCAGCGGGTCATCGGCTCATCCTCCGAAGGGTCTCAGGATTGGGCGAGGGTTCGGCGGCCACATCAGGCGGCCTCCAGAGCGACGCGGGCCGTCGTCTCAGGCGTCCGCGCCCAGCGACGCAAGCGCCAGACGCCGATCGTCAACAGGGGGACGACGTAGACGGCGAGGAAGACCCAGCCGAGCAGGGTGTAACCCCTGGCGATCAGCGTCACGAGGCCGAAGCGCCCAGCGACGAAGATGGCCCCGACCAGAAGGACGAGCGCCGCCCCCAGGCGCACCCTTGTGGGCATGTCGCGTCCGCGCCAGCTCCGCCAGCTACGGGCCAGACGCGCATTCACCGCGTGCACCATGCCGGTCCCGCTCTCCAGCAGGGCGGCGAAGATCATCACCTGGAACAGGACGTGAAAGGCAGGGAAATGCAGCTGCCGCAGCAGGAGGTCGGAGGGCAGGATCGCGCTGCCGATCCCGGGATAGTCGGCGCTCATGCAGACGAAGAAGAGAGCCGCGGGCGCCATGGCCAGCGGTCCGCACGCCAGCCCGGCGATGACCGCATCCCGTCGGCTGGTGAAGTGGCGCACCACAGGCAGGATCACCACCGCCCCTATGATGTTGTAGCCGGCGTAGGTCAGGCCGCCGATGGCCCAATGTGGCCCGATCGGGATCGGACGTGCAAAGGCGGACGCGATGCGGTCGCCGAAACGGCTGAGGCACAGCACCAGGAACAGGGCGTAGGTGGCGTAGAGCAGGATGGAAACGTATTTGAACAGCCGCTCCACCGCCCGGTCTCCAAAGGCGGTGCACGGCGCGATCAGGGCAGTCAGCAGCAGCGTGCCGGCCAGCCCCGGCCAGCCGAACACCGCTTGGCCTATGGCGCCCGCTGCGGCGCCGAACACCGCCAGGATCAGAATGAGCAGCACGACGTAGGCCGCCTCAAAGCTCACGCCCCAGCGCCCCAGCAGATGCTTGAAGAAGGTGCGGTAGTCGGCGCTGCGGGTCTCGCGCGCAAACACGAAGGTCACCGCGCAGACCACGCTCCAGATCACGGCGGCCAGAACCATGCCGAGCAGGCCGCCGCGCGGTCCGGACGGCAGGAAGAATTGCGCCAGTTCGCGACCTGTGGCGTAGCCCCCGCCGATCACCACCGCCTTGAAGGCGAAGGCCGGCAGCAGCCAGCGCTGGAACCAGGATGGACGCCGGGTCGCGATGGGTGCGGTCACGGCGTGCGCAGGCAGGCGTCGATCAGCGCGTCGAACGCCTCGCCCGGCCGCATCGGATCGGCGGCGGGCAGGCCGACCGCTTCGGCGGTCTCGGCCAGGACACGCCGTCGCTCGCCCTCTTCCAGGTGGGCGGTGTTGAGGCTGATCCCGGCGCAGCAGATGGCGGGGTTGGTCCGCGCGCCAAGCTGCAGGTTCAGCGCGATGGTTTCCTGCAGGCTAGGCAAGGTGTAGCCGTCGAGGCCGAGGATGTGCGTGCGGCCGGGCTGGTGGCAGACCACGATCACGTCCGGCTGGCTGCCGTGCAGCAGGCCGAGCGAGACGCCGGCGTAGGCCGGGTGGAACAGCGAGCCCTGGCCCTCGATCACGTCCCAGTGGTCGTCCGCCGCGTCCGGGCTCAGCATCTCCGCGGCGCCGGCCTCGAAGTCAGCCACCACCGCGTCCATGGGCAGGCCGCCGCCGGCGATCAGGATGCCGGTCTGGCCGGTGGCCCGGAACCGCGCATCCACGCCTCGCGCAGCCATGGCCCGGGCCAGCGCAAGCGCGGTGTACTTCTTGCCGAGCGCGCAGTCGGTGCCGACGGTCAGCAACCGCCGGCCCGTCCGCTTGCGCCCGGTCGCGATCGGGATGCCGGGCGGCGGCCTGCGGACATCGATCAGCCTGCGGCCGTGGCGCGCCGCGGCCGCCTTCAGCTCCGGCGCGGCGTCCAGCGGCGTGTGCATCCCGCTGACTAGGTCCAGACCCGCCTCCAGCGCCGCCACCAGCGCCCCGATCCAACGCGCCGGCACCACGCCGCCGATGTTGGCGACCCCGATGACCAGGGCCCGCGCGCCCGCCACCACCGCCTGCGCCGGCGCCATGACGGGCAAGCCCGTGCTGACCGTCGCGCCGTCGAGCCCCCATTCGGCCAGACACAGCTCGCCCGCCCAGTCGCGCAATCCAAAGGCCGTCTTGGCGAAGCCCGCCTCTGTCACGTCGCCGAGGAACAGGAGGTAGGGACGGGGCAGGTCGAGCCCTGAACCGAGGTCCACAGGCGCCGGTATCGTCATAGGCGAAGTCTCCCGCCGCGCCGCAGAGATCGGCGTCAATAGTCTCGGCCGAAGCCGATCAGATCATAGACGAGCGCCACCTAAAGCAAGGTCAGGGTGCTCGCCACAAGCACAGCGCTCCAGGCCTTGGCGAAGCCTGCGCGCCAGCCGCGCCGCGTGCGCCAGACCACCTAGGCGTTCCATGCCGCCGCCGCAAAGGCCAGAGGGAAGACCACGATGCTGAGCAGGTGCAGGAGCAGGATCCAGCCCCGGGCCGAGCGAGAAGGTCTGCAGCATGACCAGTTCGGTCACCAGCCAAGTCGCCATCGGCAGGGCTGAGGCCGCGGCGCAGGCGCGCACGGTCCGCTGGCTAACGGCCGCCCGCCCGTGCAAGGGGAAGGCGACGCGGTAGCGAGCCCGCACCAGCGCCACGATCGGCCACAGCGCCGCAGTCAGCAGCAGGGCGACGAGAGAAGCCTGGGTCAGCGGCCAGAGCCATGCGCCGTTGCGCCAAGCCTTCGCCGGCAGGAATATGGTGAAGGGCGACTCGTCGCCCTCTCCCCGCATAGCGACCTTGCCGTTCACCACCTTGGCGGCCAGCCGGTCCTTGCCGCCCACCTCGCGCCAGACCCGGGGCGCAACCTCTTCGGAGGTCTTGGGCTGGCCGGCCAAGCCAAGCTTGGCTGTGGAGCTGAGGTGGCCGCTCTCGTCGGCCGTGAGCCTGGTGATCTGCAACAGGTAGAGGAGCGACATGAAGTTGGTCTGCACCCGGCGCGAGCCGTCATAAGCGCCGACGATCAGGGCGGCGTCCACCCTGGCCTGCTGCGGGCTGACGCGCCCCTGCAACGCAGGTCCGGGAAAGTAGCGGTCTATAAATTCGTCGAACAGGGCGGTGCGGATCGGTCCAACCGCGCCGTCGCGCCCGACGCTGTTCATCCAGATGAACAGGCCGACATGGTCGTCGGGCAGCAGCTCGAGATCGCTGTGGAAGACGCGGCTGTCGCCGCCGTGGGCGATCACCCGGTGGCCGTTGCGGTCGGTTTCGTAGAAGCCGAGCAGCATGCGGTGCAGCAACGGGCTGATGGTAGTGAGCGGGGTGTCGTGCATCGCCTGCGCGGTTTCGGGCTGCAGGATGCGCCGGCCCTGGTACTCGCCGTCCTGCAGGTGGGCGATCATGAAATGGGCCATGTCGCCGCCGCTTACGGCCGAGCTGCCGGCCGGCGCCAGGCCGATCATCTCGTAGCTGGAGGGTTTGCCGGAGGCGCGCATGTAGCCCTTGGCCATCAGGGGGCGCAGCGCGGGCGGCAGGGGCTGGCGGAAGCTCGCATAGGACATCTCGAGCGGGGCGAAGATGTGCTGTTCGACGTAGGCGTCGAAGGGCTGGCCCGAGGTCCGCTGCACGATGTAGCCCGCTAGCGCCGCGCCGTGATTGGAGTAGGCGGGGACCTGCCCGGGAGGGAAGATGCGCGCGGGAATGCGGGCCTTGAGCACTTGGCCCAGCGGGGGTGGACCCTTGGGACCGTAGGTGAGCAGGCTCTTGAGATCCTCCTCGAACCCCGCCGTGTGGGTCATCAGGTTGCGCATGGTGACCGGGCGCCCTTGATAAGGGGGTATCCTGAAATCGAGGTAGGTGTTGACGTCCTGGTCGAGGTTGATCCTGCCCTGTTCGACCTGCTGCATAACCGCGGTCCAGGTGAAGAGCTTGGACACCGATCCCGGACGGAACAGGGTGATGTGGGGATCGACCGGGCGCCGCGTGGCGACATCGGCGTAACCGTAGCCCTTCTCCAGCAGGACTTGGCCGTCCTTGACCACCACGACCACAGCGCCCGCCACGTCGCCCCGCTGCAGGGCGTAGGGCATGTAGCCGTCCCGCCAGCCCTCCACGTCCTGTC
>CAXUEN010000085.1:0-1896 GCA_964249945.1 uncultured Caulobacteraceae bacterium
GTATAGGGTCAGGCCGGCGAGGCCCAGGGCGGCGAGGCCCTGGCCCAGCCGTTCCGGGCCGAAGCCCGGCCGCGCGCCCAGGTCGTGGCGGAACAGGGCGGCGGGGGGCGTGACCCGGGCGCGGGCCAGCGGCCCCAGGCTGAAGGCGGCCGCGGTCAGCAGGCCGAACAGGCCGGCGGTGAACAGGGGCGCCGGATAGAGGGCGAACAGCACCGGGATCGGCAGCCTGTCGCCCGCGATCCAGCCGAGCAGGAAGGGGCTCGCTGCACCGACCGCGAGGCCGAGGCCGATCCCGAACGCGGCCAGGGCGCCCACCTGGATCAGGTAGATGTCGCGCACCGTGGAGCCCGAGGCGCCCAGCGCCTTCAGAACCGCGATGGAGGGGCGCCGCGTCTCCAGATAGGCCGCCACCGCCGTGGACACGCCGAGGCCCCCGGCCAGCAGCGCCGCCAACCCGATGAAGCCCAGGAAGAACTGCAGCTGGTCTATGAGCCGGCCGAGGCTCGCCACCGCGTCGTTGCGCCCGCGCAGCCGCACGCCGTCGCCGACCTGGCGCTTCAGCTGGGCCAGGACAAGCGCCGGCGCGATACGGGTCGGCAGGGCGAGCCGCACCGTCTCGCCGAACAGGGCGTCGGCCTCCACCAGCCCGGACCGCTCCAGGGCCGTGTGGTCCACCATCACCGCCGGCCCGAGGGAGAAGCCGCGGCTCAGCGCATCCGGCTGGGACACCAGGATGGCCCGCGCGGCGAAGCGGCTCTCGCCGATCAGGAAGGCTTGGCCGAGCCGCAGGTGGAGCCGGTCGAGCAGGGCGGGATCGATCGCCGCGCCCGGCAGCCCGCCGGTCGTCGCCACGGCCTGGGCGAGGCTGGCTGCGCCCTGCAGCTTCACCTGGCCCGCCAGCGGGGAGGCGGCGTCCACGCCGCGGACCTCCGCCAGGCGGCGCGCGCCGTCCGGCCCTTCGGCCATGGCGCGCACGTGCAAGGTGTCGGTGACGCGGCCCAGCCGCGCGAGGGCGGCGCGTTCGGGTCCGGTGAAGCGGCGTCCTTCCACCGAGGCCGACACGTCGCCGCCGAGAATGGCGCGGGACTGGGAGGCCAGGCCCTGGCGGAAGGCCTCCGCCGTCGAGCCCGCCGCCGCCAGCGCCGCCACGCCCAGCGCCAGGCAGGCCAGGAAGACGCGGAAGCCGCGCACCCCGGAGCGGAGTTCGCGGACGGCGAAGCGGAGGGCCAGGCCCCCGTAGCTCGCAGGACCCTGGCCGCCCGCGCGCCTCACGCGGGAACCAGCCGGCCGTCCTGCACTGTCAGCCGGCGGTCGAGCCGCGCCGCCAGGGCCGGATCGTGGGTGACCAGGACCAGGGCGGCCCCGCTCTCGGCCACCAGACCCAGCATCAGGTCGGCTACCCGGCCCGCGGTGAGGGTGTCGAGGTTGCCCGTCGGCTCGTCGGCGAACAGCAGCTCCGGGCCCACCGCCAGGGCGCGGGCGATCGCCACCCGCTGCTGCTCGCCGCCCGACAACTGGTGCGGATAGCGCGCGCCGCGCGCCTCCAGCCCGACCCGGCCGAGCCAGTCGCGGGCCAGGCCCTCCGCGGCGCGCCGCCGATCGATCTCCAGGGGAGCGGCGATGTTCTCTTCGGCCGTCATGTTGGGCAGCAGGTGGAAGTTCTGGAACACCAGGGCGATCCGGCCGCGGCGCAGGCGCGCGCGCCCGTCCTCGTCCAGGCTGGCCACGTCCTGGCCTAGCAGGCGCACGCGCCCGCCCGTCGGACGCTCAAGACCCGCGGCGACGGCGATCAGGGAGGACTTGCCCGAGCCCGAGGGCCCCACCACGGCCACCCGCTCGCCGGCGGCCACGGCCATGTCGGCGCCGCGCAGGATGTCCACCGGCCCGGCCGAGGAC
>CAXUEN010000085.1:1980-8548 GCA_964249945.1 uncultured Caulobacteraceae bacterium
GAGGCGAGCGATAGCTGTCACAGATAGGATGCCGATGCGGTTTCGCCGCCTGTTCCCGCTGATCCTGGTGCTGGCGCCGGAACCAGCCGTGGCCGCTCCGGGCGCGGGCGGGGGAGCGCCGCCGGTCGTGACGGTGCTGGGCGATTCCATCACCGCGGGCTATGGCCTGGCTGCCGCCGACGCCCTGCCGCTCCAGTTGCAGGCGGCCCTGGCGCGGCGCGGCGCGCGGGCGGTGGTGCGGGGCGCTGGCGTCTCCGGCGACACCACGGCCGGAGGGCTGGCGCGGGTGGATTTCAGCGTCGCCCCCGACACCCGGCTCTGCGTGGTCGAGCTCGGCGCGAACGACTACCTCCAGTCTATCCCGCCCGAGCAGACGCGGCGCAACCTGCAGGCCATCGTGCAGCGCCTGAAGGCGCGCCACATCGGCGTGCTGGTGGCGGGCGGGACGGTGCCCAGGCGCACGGCCGGCCCCTACGCCCGCGCGTTCAACGCCATGTTCCCCGATGTCGCCAGGGCGGAGGGCGTGGCGCTGGAACCGGACTTCCTCGCCGGGGTGGAGGCGCAGACCCGCCTCAAGCAGGCCGACGGGCTGCATCCCAACGCCGCCGGCGTGCGCCTGATCGCCGAGCGCCTCGCCGGGTACGTCGCCAAAGCATTGTAGAGTCGAGGGCAGGCGCCAGCATTGAGCTGTCGGGTACGCGCAGAGATTGACGTCCGCCTCTCCTGGCTTAAACCCACATCCGACCTTCGATCTCTGCTCCAGGAGCGATCATGCGCGAGTACACCCGGTTCTACATCGACGGCCAGTGGGTCGAGCCCGCCGAGATGAAGACGCTGGACGTGATCAACCCGGCCACCGAAGAGGTCTGCGGCAGGATCGCCCTGGGCGGCGTCGCCGACGTGGATCGCGCCGCCAAGGCCGCGCGCAAGGCCTTCAGGATCTGGTCGCGCGCCACCCGCGAGGAGCGCCTGGACGTGCTGGAGCGCATCCTGGCGGAGTACCAGAAGCGCTTCGGCGACCTCTGCGCCGCGGTGACCGAGGAGATGGGCGCCCCCGCCTCCCTCGCCCAGCGCGCCCAGGTCCCGGCCGGCATGGGCCACCTGAAGACGGCCGCGGAGGTGCTGAAGGGCTTCCCCTTCGAGGAGCCCCGGGGCCAGACCCTGATCGTCAAGGAGCCGATCGGGGTGTGCGCCATGATCACGCCCTGGAACTGGCCGCTGAACCAGATCGCCTGCAAGGTCGCCCCGGCCATCGCCACCGGCTGCACCATGGTGCTGAAGCCCTCCGAGGTCGCGCCCTTCTCGGGCCAGATCTTCGCCGAGATCATGCACGCCGCGGGCGTGCCGGCCGGCGTGTTCAACATGGTGCACGGCGATGGGCTGGGCGTGGGCGTGCCGCTCTCCAGCCATCGCGAGGTGGACATGGTCTCCTTCACCGGCTCGACCCGGGCCGGCGTCGAGGTGGCGAAGAACGCCGCGCCGACGGTGAAGCGCGTCTGCCAGGAGCTGGGCGGCAAGAGCCCCAACATCATCCTGGACGACGCGGCGCTGGAGAAGGGCGTCAAGACCGGGGTGGCGCGGATGATGACCAACTCCGGCCAGTCCTGCAACGCGCCTTCGCGCATGCTGGCCCCGGCCGGGCGGATGGACGAGGTGATCGCAGCCGCCCGGGCGGCTGCGGAGGCGATCACCGTGGGCGATCCCACCGGCAACGCGACCCTTGGACCGGTGGTCTCCGAGGTGCAGTTTGGAAAGATCCAGCACCTGATCCAGACCGGCCTCGACCAGGGCGCTGAGCTGGTGGCGGGCGGCCCCGGCCGGCCCGAGGGTCTGGACAAGGGCTACTACGTACAGCCCACCGTCTTCGCCCGGGTGACGCCGGACATGACCATCGCGCGGGAGGAGATCTTCGGACCCGTCCTGTCGATCATGGCCTACGAGAGCGTCGACGAGGCCATCGAGATCGGCAACGACACCGAATACGGCTTGGCGGGCTACGTCCATGGCGCAGACCTGGCCAAGGCCCGCGAGGTGGCCTCGCAGCTGCGCGCCGGGCAAGTCTCCATCAATGGCGGGTCGGACGGCATGGCGCCCTTCGGCGGCTACAAGATGAGCGGCAACGGGCGGGAGTGGGGCGACTTCGCCTTCCACGACTTCCTGGAGATCAAGGCGATGATGGGCTACGCGCCGCCCGTCGCGGCCGAGTAGGCGCCGGAAGGACCCGGCGGAGGGGCGCGCCGCCCTTCGCCCCTCCTCCGCGGCCGAACACCGCGTTCCTGGCTCGGAACCGGCTGGGTTCGAAGGGGTTTTTGCGTCATCGCGTCGGTGCAGATCGGCGCGTCCTCATGCGTCGATCTGGGCCGGATGCGTCCCGCCCTTATGGAGAACCCGAATGCCCACCGGCACGGTCAAATGGTACAACCCCGAGAAGGGGTTCGGCTTCATCGCTCCTGTGGACGGGGGCGCCGACGTCTTCCTGCACATCAGCGCCGTGGAGTCGGCAGGCCATGGGGACCCTTACGAAGGCGATCGCCTGAGCTACGACCTGGAGAAGGACCGCAACAACCGGCTCTCGGCGACCAACCTCCGCAAGGCGGAAAGCTAAGCCCGGATGCACGGGGCTCGATAGCCCTTCGGCTGCGTGGTAGCATCGCCGATGGATGACGCCGAGGAGGAGACCCGCGCCCCCAAGACCGCGACCCAGGTGCTGGCGGCCCTGGTCGCCCGTCGTAGGGCGGCCGCCCACCCGATCGCCAGCACTTCCGGTCCCCATCGCCAGGCCGAGCGCGCCGCTGCTGCGCGATCCGCTTCGAAGTCGAAACCGGCGATGAAGAAGCCGTAGCCACTTCGGAGAGGGGGCGTCAGCGGTCCTCTTCACCGTGACGTGTCTCGCACTGTCCTCGAGACCTCGCCAGGCGCCCGGCCTCAGGCCGCGTCACCTTGATCGTGGGTCTCGATGATCCGGTTCAGCACCCGGTCTGGGTCTGAGGCCTGCGACATGTCCTCGGCCTGATGGTCCTCGCGGGTCGGCAGCATGGGGTTCTCGCGCCGCTGCTCCTCCAGCAGGTCGATGACCTTGGCGATCTTCTGTTCACTCAGCGCCACCAGATGCAGGGTCAGTTGCGCGCGGTGCCGCGCCAGCTCCTCCTCCCGCCTCTGGGTCACCAGGATCAGCAGGGTGGTGAACAGGGCCACCACGCTCGCGACCACGCTCAGCAGCGAGAAGGGCAGGGGGTCGAACGCCTTCAGGCCGAGCCTGGCTCCGGCCAGGTTGTAGCCGGTCCAGGCCAGCACCAGCGCCACCGTCCCGACCACCGTGGACGCCCGGCCGAGCCGCGACGTCGCCGCCAGGGTCAGCTTCTGCAGCAGGGTGACGCCGCCGGCGTGCTTGGCGTGCAGCTCCGCCATGCGCAGGACGTTGGCCTCGACGTGGTCGGGCGTCTCATCGCTCATTTGAAGATTCCATGCCGGCCGAAAGCCGTGGACTGAAAAGCCGTTCCAGCAGGACTCCGGCATCAAATTGAAGTGTACCCCCGATGCGGCGGTGCTATGGCGGCGGCCACTGAGCTGGAGGCTCCGCACTTGCCGTGCTCACCTAGGTCTTCCTTGCGGGTCGACCCTACTTGTAAACTTCTTTCCGGATCACGCTGGTTCTGCGGCCTGCTCCTCGCCGCCGGCCTGAGCGGCTGCAACAGCGAGGTCCTGGCGCCTCAGGGCCCGGTCGGGAGCGCCGAGAAGACCGTCCTGTTCGACTCGCTGGCGATCATGCTGACGATCATCGTCCCGACGATCCTGGCCACCCTCGCCTTCGCCTGGTGGTTCCGAGGCTCGAACACCCGCGCCAAGCGGCTGCCGGACTTCGTCTATTCAGGACGCATCGAGCTGGTGGTCTGGGCCGTGCCGCTGCTCACCATCATGTTCCTGGGCGGCCTGACCTGGGTCTCGTCCCACGACCTCGACCCCGCCAAGCCCCTGGCCTCCAAGGTCAAGCCGCTCGAGGTGCAGGTCGTCTCCCTCGATTGGAAATGGCTGTTCATCTACCCCGACCAGCAGCTCGCTAGCGTGAACACGCTGGTTGCGCCGGCGGGTACGCCTATCCACTTCACGCTTACGTCAGGCAGCGTGATGAACTCGTTCTTCGTGCCTCAGCTGGGCAGCATGATCTACACCATGAATGGCATGTCCACCCAACTGAACCTGCAGGCGAACAAGCCCGGCGTGTTCGAGGGCCTGTCGACCCATTTCAGCGGCGACGGCTTCCCGGGCATGCACTTCCTCATGCACGCGGTGACGCCGCAGCAGTTCATCAGCTGGGTGGCCGCAACGCGCGCCACCGGGCCGACTCTTAACCCGACCAGCTATGCCGAGCTGGAGAAGCAGAGTTCGAACGTAAAGCCGTTCACCTACCGGACGGCCACACCCGGCCTGTATCAGGCCATCGCCACACAGATGATCGCCGCGGCCCCCGGGCCGCCGAGTCGACCGAACGTCGACGTCTTCCCGAAGTCGGAACACTAGACCATGTTGCTCGGCAAGCTGACCCTGGCGGCGCTGCCTCTGGATCAACCCATCCCGATGATCGCCTCCTGCGTCGTGGGGCTGACGGTGCTCGGGGTGGTCGCCCTCGTCGTCGTCAAAGGCTGGGCGCCTTATCTCTGGAGGGAGTGGATCACCAGCGTCGACCACAAACGCATCGGGATCATGTACACGATCCTGGCCCTGGTCATGCTGCTGCGCGGGTTTTCCGACGCTATCATGATGCGCTCCCAGCAGGCGCTCGCCCTGCACAGCGGCGGGTATCTGCCGCCCGAACACTACGACCAGGTCTTCTCCGCCCACGGCACGATCATGATCTTCTTCGTGGCCATGCCGTTCCTGATCGGGCTGATGAACTTCGTCGTGCCTTTGCAGCTCGGCGTGCGCGACGTGGCCTTCCCCACCCTGAACTCGGTGGGCTTCTGGCTCACGGCCACCGGCGCGCTGCTGGTGAACATGTCGTTGGTGTTGGGCGAGTTCCAGCGCACTGGCTGGCTGCCCTACCCGCCGCTCTCGGAGATCCGCTACTCTCCGGGGGTGGGGGTGGACTACTGGCTGTGGTCCCTGACCATATCCGGGGCAGGCACGCTGGTCTCCGGCATCAACCTGGTCACCACCATCCTCAAGGTGCGCGCGCCCGGCATGAGCTATCTGCGCATGCCGATGTTCTGCTGGACGTCACTCGCCTCCAACCTGCTGATCGTGGCGGCGTTTCCGATCCTGACCGCCACCTCGTCCATGCTGCTGCTGGACCGCTATCTCGGCTTCCACTTCTTCACCAACGAGGGTGGCGGCAACGTGATGATGTTCATGAACCTCATCTGGGCGTGGGGACACCCGGAGGTCTATATCCTGATCCTGCCGGCCTTCGGCATCTTCTCGGAGGTGATCTCCACCTTCTCGGGCAAGCCCCTGTTCGGCTATCGCTCCATGGTCATGGCCACCATGGCCATCTGCCTGCTGGCCTTCATGGTGTGGCTGCACCACTTCTTCACCATGGGAGCCGGCGCCGATGTCAACGGCTTCTTCGGCATCACCACCATGATCATCGCCGTGCCGACGGGGGTGAAGGTCTTCAACTGGCTGTTCACCATGTACGGCGGGACCGTCCGGTTCAGCGCGGCCATGCACTGGTCGATCGGGTTCATGGTCACCTTCATCATCGGCGGCATGACCGGCGTGCTGCTGGCGGTGCCGCCGGCGGACTTCGTGCTGCACAACAGCCTGTTCCTGGTGGCCCACTTCCACAACGTGATCATTGGCGGCAGCCTGTTCGGGGCCTTCGCCGGCTACACCTTCTGGTTCCCCAAGGCCTTCGGCTTCAGGCTGCACGAAGGGCTCGGCAAGGCGTCCTTCTGGTGCTGGTTCACCGGCTTCTACCTGGCCTTCATGCCGCTCTACGTGTTGGGCTTCATGGGCATGACACGCCGGATGCAGTCCTACGACGTGGCCGAATGGCGGCCCTGGCTGCTGGTCGCGGCGGTGGGAGCGGTGGTGATCATGTGCGGCATCACCCTGCAGGTCATCCAGCTGGTCTACAGCATCCGCAACCGCGAGTTCCTGCGCGACGGCACCGGCGATCCCTGGGACGGCCGCTCGCTGGAATGGGCGACCGCCTCGCCCCCGCCGGCGTTCAACTTCGCCGTCCTGCCCGACGTGTCGGGCGAGGAGGCCTACTGGACCATCAAGGAGAGCGCCCGGGCCAGCAACAAGCTGAGCGACGAGCCCAACTACGTCGACATCGAGATGCCCAAGAACAATCCGACCGGAGTGGTCTGCGCCTTCTTCGCCACCGTGATGGGCTTCGCCTTGATCTGGCACATCTGGTGGATGGCGATCCTCGGGCTGGCGGGGGCCTTCGCCACCTTCGTGGTGTTCGCCTGGCAGGACATCACCGAGGAGGAGATCCCGGCTGTCGAGGTCGCCCGCATCGACCGGGCGAACCGCGCCAGCCGGGCGGTCGCGCTGGCTGAGTACGAGACCGCCGCGGTGCGGGCATGAGCGTCGCCCACCCCGTAGCCCACGCCCACGA
>CAXUEN010000086.1:0-8449 GCA_964249945.1 uncultured Caulobacteraceae bacterium
GCCTGGTGCTGGGCCGGGCGCCTGCTGGCTTGCCGGCCGTCGGCGCGGCCTTCGTCAACGCCTTCCAGATCCACGGGCAGGAGTTCGACTGCGTGCACGAGGCGGCGGTGGTGCATCCGCTGGCGACCCTTGTGGCGGTGCTGCTGGCGGAGGCGCAGGCGAGCCCCTGCCGCGGCGAGGACTTGCTGACCGCGCTCTGCGCCGGCGTCGATGTGGCGGTGGGCCTGGGGCTGGCCGCCCGCTCTCCCCTGAAGTTCTTCCGTCCGGCCACCGCGGGCGTCTTCGGCTGCGTCGCCGGCCTCGCCCGGCTGAAGCGGCTGGACCGGGAGGTCGCGCTGAACGCCTTCGGCTACGCCCTGGCCTTCGCCGGCGGCACCATGCAGGCGCACGTGGAGGGCCTGCCCACCCTGCCGGTGCAGATCGCCGCCGCCGCCCGCTCGGCGCTGCAGGCGGTGGACCTGGCGGAGCGCGGCCTGCCGGGTCCCAGGGGCGCCGTGGATGGTCCCTTCGGCTATCTGGCGCTGTTCGAGGACGAAGCCGACATCAGCGGCGTGCTGGCCACCCTGCCCACCCGGTCCCGCATCGCGGAGGTGAGCTGGAAGCCGTTCCCCACCGGCCGCGCGGCGCACGGCGGCATCGTCGCGACGCAACGCCTGATGGCCGAGCACGACCTGACCGCGGCGCGCCTGGACAGGCTCGTCTATCGGGCGCCGCCCTTGATCGGGCGGCTGGTCGGCCGCCCCGTGCGCCACGACATGACGCCGGCCTATGCGCGCCTCTGCCTGCCCTACCTCGCCGCGGTCGTGCTCACACGCGGCGCAGTGGGGCTGGAGGATTTCAGCGCCGCCAGGCTGTCTGATCCGGCGGTCCTGGCGCTCGCCGCGCGGATCGAGGTGGCGGCCGACGCCAACCTTGACCCGGCCGCCTTTACGCCAGCGGAGGCGACGGCGACGTACGTGGACGGGAGCCGCGCCTGCGTCGCCATCCTGGCGCAGCTGGGATCGCCCGCCCAGCCGCTGAGCGAGGCGCAGCATCTCGCCAAGGCCCGGGCCTGCCTGGCCTTCGCCGGCCTGGAGCACCGCCACGAGGCGCTTGCGGAGCTGATGGGCCACCTCCCCGATGTCAGCGACGTCGTTGGCGCTCTAGGCGGACTGCTGCAGCCCTGACCGGACCCGGCGCAGCCCGTACGAAGGACTGACACGATCCTAGGCGGCTCGCGGCTTCCTGGTGACATCCCGGCGACAGCTCGGGTCCCTATCAACATTCCCGTAAGCGTATACAAGACAGCTATTGACAGCCTATAACATCTGACGGTGTACTCCGATTGGATACAATGTTGGACGTCCGGACGATGGCGCCATGAGGGGGCGACGTGTGAAGGGCGTTTCCGAGATGCGGCGCGGGGGGTCCGGCGCCTGTTGGGAGGGACGTGTCCATGCGCGATCACACGGCGGGCGTCGGTCGGGGCGTGTCCCTGCTGCTGGGCGTGAGTTCTGGAGTTCTGGCGGCGTTGGGGTGTGGAGCGGCGCTGGCCCAGACCAGCCCTGCGGCCCCGCCGCCCCCGCCGGCTGCGGGGTCGCCACAGGCTGACGCAGCGACAGGGACGGCGCTGCAGGAGGTGGTGGTGACCGCCCAGCGGCGCAGCGAGAACCTGCAGAACGTGCCGATCGCGGTGACCAGCTTCTCGGCCGCTTCGCTCGCCACCCAGCAGATCGCCAGCACCCTCGACCTCGGGCGCGAGGTGCCCAACCTGTTCGCCTCCAACAATGTCGGCCAAGCGTCGGCCAACGTCTACTACATCCGCGGCCTTGGCCAGACCCAGTCCTTCCCCACCTTCGAGCCCCAGGTCGGCACCTATGTCGACGACATCTACATCGCCCGCCAGAACGCCAACAACTTCGCCCTGTTTGGAGTCGATCAGATCCAGGTGCTGAACGGGCCCCAGGGCACGCTGTTCGGCAGGAACTCCACCGGAGGGGCCATCCTGGTCACCCTGCAGAAGCCCGGCAAGGATTTCGGCGGCGACGTACAAGTGGGCTATGGCTCCTTCAACGGCTTCACCGGGCGCGCCTCGGTGGACATGCCGCTGGGGGATCAGGTGCGCACGCGCCTCTCCGCTTTCGGGCTGACCAACGACGGCTATGTCCAGGACCTCACGACGGGTCAGAGCCTCAACGCCAGCCACGACGTGGGGGTGCGTGAGGCGGTGACGCTGCTGCCCAAGAACGTGTCGAACCTGACCTGGGACATGGCCATCGACTACGAGCGCAACGACGCGGCTAACTTGCTGAACCAGCCCTCCGACAATGGCGGCGTGCACGGCAGCGACCGGGTCGCCTATAGCGGGTACACCACCGAAGGGGGTGCGCTGGCGCCCTATCTCACCGGGACTAAGGCAGGGTTCGGCCAGGGCGCCGTCGTGACCAGTTACGGCTTTACCTCCAACATCAAGCTAAATCTGGACGCCGGCACGGTGAACCTGATCAGCGGCTTCCGCGGCCTGGAGCAGAACCTCGGCGCCGACTTCCCGGCCACCTCGCTAGGGCCCCTGGCCACCGCCGACGCCATCCCCACCGGCGAGATCACCCTGGCCCAGTCTCTGCGCAGCGCCCAATACTCCCAGGAGGTGAAGTGGACGAGCCAGATAGGCGACCGCTTCAACTACACCGCCGGGGCCTTCTACCTGTACGAGGTCAACCGCACCACCTACGGCCAGGTGCTGGGCTTGGCGCCCGCCGTCGCGTTCGCGCTGAACGACCAGTTCTTCAAGAACCAGACCATCTCCGAAGCCCTCTACGCCCAGGGCGACTTCAAGATCACGCCCAAGCTGACCTTCACCTTCGGCGGCCGCTACACCCACGAGATCAAGACCGTGCTCACCCGGGCCAACCAGCCGGGCCTGGGCTACGACACCGCCGACGTCCAGGCGGCGGGCTACAAGACCCACCTCGACGCCGACGAGTTCACCCCGCGCATCGCCCTGCAGTACCAGTTCGATCCCCAGCTGATGGTGTTCGCCTCCGCCACCCGCGGCTTCCAGGGCGGCGGCTGGAACGGGCTGACCGGGGCCAACCCTCAGGACTTCAACAACTTCGATCCCGAGACGGTGTGGTCCTACGAGACCGGCTTCCGCTCCCAGACGCCGGACCGCAAGCTGCGGGTGAACGCCACCGCCTTCTACGAGAACGTGGACCACTACCAGCTGCTGTCCGACAACCCCGCCACCGCCTCCTTCGACACCAGCAACGCGGCCAACCTGGAAGCCTATGGGGCGGAGGGCACCATCACCTGGAAGCCGGTCGAGCGGCTGACCCTGTCCAGCAATCTCAGCGCCATCCGCGCCCTCTACTTCGACCAGAGCGCCGGCATCCAGGCCCAGCAGCAGGGCTGCCTGGCCGGAGCGCCGGCCACATGCCAGTCCGGCATCGTGCGGGCGAACGGGTCGCTGGCCACCCCGGTCTACACTCCGCCGTTCAGCGCCTCGACCACCGCGACCTACGTGTTCGGATTCCAGGCCTTCACCCTGACGCCTTCGCTGTCGATCCAGTACGTGGCGCGCGAGTGGTTCGACACCGCCAACACCGAAGGCTCCTCCAGCTCCTACCCCACGCCCTCCGGCGGCCGCGACAAGGCCCGCACCCTGGTGGACTTCGGCGTGACGCTGGCGCCGCGCAACCTGCCCCTGACCGTCACCGCGGAGTGCAAGAACTGCACCATGGTCGATTACGGCGTCGCCGACCTGCTCGGCTACGACTACTTCAACCAGCCGGGAACCTGGGACGTCAGCGTCAGCTACAAGTTCTGACGCCTCGCGTCAGTCCTCACCAAGGCGCCGCGACGGGCGCGCCCTCGCGCAGCCCCTCAACCAAACCGGCAGGCGCCGCCGGTCGGTAGTCGGGCCACCAGTGAAAGGGTCGCTCGGGCGAGACGTAGCGGGTGACGAGCGGTCCGCCCTGTGTGCGGAAAAAGTAGAGGTTGCCGGTCATCGTCCCGTAAGGGCCGTGCGGGATCCTTCCCGGCCGCCAGAAGTAGGCTCCCGGGCGCATCACGCCGCGGTCGCCGTGGCTCTCGCCGGCGAGCAGATACATCTCCTCCACGTGGTCGTGCTCCTCGGACCGCTCCGCCCACCGCATCGGCAGGGTCCCGAGGAGCCAGGAGGTCTCGCCCGAGACCGGGTCGGTGAACAGCACCTTGCGCCCGGCGCCTGGGGGGAACTCGGCGTGGAAGTTGCCGGTGTAGGGGACTTCGAAGGTGTCCAAGTGCTCGACCAGGCGGGTGGGGTCGAAGTCTGCAGGGGCGCGCCCTCGCGGATCGGCGGAAAAGAAGGTCAGGACCGTAGCGCCCGAGGCGCTCGACCGCGCTCCGGCTTCGAAGCCCGCCGGCCAGCGGCCGTAGGCCATGGGGCCGTAGCGGCGTTCGCCCGCCTGGAGCTCGCCGTCGAGCACCAGGACCTCCTCGTCCGCCCCTCGTGCGCCGGCCGGGAGCCGCCAGCCGGCGGGGTAGCGCACCAGAAGGCTCGCCGCGCCGCTACTCGCATCCTCGCTCAGCAGCTTCAACTGCACGCCCTCGCCGAGGCCGAATCGCGGGTCCGGCGCCCAGGGGAGCGACTGGGACTGGATGAACTCGATCTGCGGCCGGCCCATGGGCGCTCCCTACGGTCTGGTGTCTTCGGGTCGAGGCGGCGCAGCCTTGGCGCGCAAAGGCGTGCGTGGATCGGCCGCCTCGGTCATCACCCGGGTCAGGCCCGCCATGGCCCCGTCCAGGGCGGCGAGGGTGCGGGCGCGCACGTGCGGCTGGTCGGCGACCCGCTCGCAGGCGCCGGGCGGCAGGACGCCTGAGCCCTCCAGGGCGGCTTCCAGGGCGATGCGCCGGCTTCGTTCGCCATGCAGCTGGGACGCCAGCTCGAGGACGAGGCCCGTGAGCTGCTCCAGCGTGGGGGCCCCAAAAGGCGGAGCAGGCGCGACGGGCGAAGAGGGCGGGGCCGCGTCGCTCATGCTTCGGCCCTCGCGTGCAGGACGGCCCAGGGAAAGTGCCACTCCGGCCGCTCGGGCCAGCGGGCGACGCCGAGGTCGCCCGCGCCGCGCTCGTCGAAGGCGGTCCAGCGCACCTGCGACAGGCCCGCGGCCTGCGCCATGCCTACGAGGTCGGCCGCCATCATGGGCGCCATGAAGGGCTCGTTGTTGCGCGCGGAGTGCTCGGCCATGGCCAGGTCGCGGAAACCGTCGCCGGTAGGCTGGAAGTCTAGGAAGGCCAGCGCGCCGCCCGGCGCCAGCAGGCGCGACGCCTCAGCGAACACGGCGGGCAGGACGTCGGTCGGAACCTCGTGGACCAGCATGGTGGAGGTGACGAGATCGAAGCTGTGCGACGGCAGACCGGTCGCCGTCACGTCGGCCTGCCGGAACGTGATCTCCAGCCCCCGCGCGTCGGCCCGCTCGGCGGCGAGGGTCAGGCAGGGCGCCGCCAGGTCGACCCCGGTCACCTCGGATCCGGGAAAGGCCTGCTTTAAGGGCCAGGTCGACTTGCCGAAGCCGCAGCCCAGGTCGACGATCCGCCGGTAGGACCGAGCCGGCAGGGCGGTCTCCACGAACAGCCTGTGGAACCGATAATCGTCGTTGTCGCCCATCATCACCAGCTTGGCGCCGAGTTCGTAGACGTGGGCCGCCTGCTGGGAGGACCAGACGCCGCCGGGCTGCAGGTGGATGTCCCAGTCGGTGTACCAGTCCGGCAGGCGCAGGGCGGGATCAAGCTCGGCCTGCACGGCGCCGGGAGGGCTGGGCGCATCCGCCTCGGCGCCCACCGCATCGTCGACCGCGCGCCAGAGCATCTTCTGCGAGCCGCGCTCCAGCCAGGCGAACCAGCCGTAGGCCGGAAGGGCGTGGACCGTCGACTCGAGCTGGTCGGGGACTTGGCCCGCATCTCCGCCCGCCGTCGTGAACGTCTCGCGCAGATGGGGGTAGATGGTGTCGGCCCAGCGCCGACGGAGCGACAAGACGAAGTCTAGAGCCGCCTGATGTTCGAGCGTCGGGGTCAAGGCCGCAGCTCCCGGTTTGGCACGGAAGACGGGGCGACGAGTTCGATCAGTTCGCCCGCCGCCCCATGCAGGCATCCAGCGAACCCGCCGGCGCCCGGGAGACCGCAGGGCGCGAGGGGTGCGATGAAGGCGTGGCCGACTAGCCGGTCCACCTGGAAGCTCGCCATCGCCATGCCGGGGGCGAGCTCGCCTTCGGGCTTGGCGCGCGCGGTTGCCGAGGTTGGGTAGGCGTCGAGCTCCACCAGGGTCCCGCCCGGCAGGCGCACCAGGCCGTGCCTGTGCGGCGTCTCCAGCGGCAGGCCGTGGGCCTGTGACAGAACACGCACGGGCGTGGCGACGGGCGGGTCCAGGGCGTTAGCGAAGGCGGCGTAAGGCGCGAAGAGCGCGTCGGCGTCCGGTCCGCCTGCGACAACGATGAAGACACGGCCGACGAAGGCGAGGGCGGCGGCGAGGTCCAGCCCTGAACCCGGCCCCACCTCTGTGAAGTAGCAGCACTCCCCGGCGGGACCGATCGCCTGCATGGCGCGGATCATGGGGAAGCGGGTCAGGGGCGCGGGCGGTCCGATGATGTCGAAGGCGCCGCCTTGCAGACGAGCGGCCAGGGCGTCCACGTCGCGCACCACGAACTCGGTGGCGTTCCAGCCCCAGGTCGTCAGCGCGCGCCAGTCCGCCGCGCAGGGGCTCTCCACGAAGCGCAGGTGCACGGCCTCCCCGCTCTCCGGCGCCAGCACGAGGGTCCTGCGGCCCTCCGCCGCCGGTGCGTCCCAGGCCCTGGCCTGGGCGGCGTCGACGCAGGCGCGAGCGGCCACGACATAGCCGAGTTCGCCCACGTAGGCGGCCTCGACGCTGCGAAGGTCCGCCACGGCGTAGGTGACGGCGCGGATGGCTCCCAGGCCAGGGCGGCGCTCCGCGTCAGCCATGTACGGCGTCCAGGCCCTCGCGCTCCAGAGCCTCGGCGGCCCGGTGGAATGCCCGGAGCCCCAGCGCCAGCAACAGGAGTGCGGGGACGGACACCGCGGCGGCCTCGATCGAGACGGCGTAGCGCAGGGCGGCGGGATGGCCGAAGCGGTCCACCATCCACCCCACCGGCGGCGGCCCGAGCAGCTGGCCGGCGAGGCTGATGACCAGGTAGTAGACCGCCGTCGCCTGGGACCTGATCTGGCCCGGCGCCAGGACGCTCAGCGAAACAGGGCCCGCGGCGGTCGCCATGGCCTGGCCGGTGAAGGCCACGAACAGGCCGCAGAGCCCAAGCGCCGCGCTCGGCGCCAGGGGGAAGAGGACGAAGCCCGGCGCGCCGATCAGGAGGCCCGCGATCAGCGCGCGCAGGGTGGCGTCCCGGCATCCCTGAGCGAGCCAGCGCTGGGTGAGCCAAACGCCCGCCACGGTCCCCAGCGGCCCGGCGGTGAAGAACAGCAGGCCGGTGGCGACCCCCACCTGGCCCACGGTCCAGCCCCAGGTGCGCTGGAACAGCGCCGCGTTCCACAGGCTGAGCGAGCCCAGGGTGACCACGCAGGCCGAGCCCGCGAACAGCGTGCCGAACGCCCGCCAGCGTCCGGCTATGTAGCGGAGCGCGCCGGCCATCGTCGCTCCCGCCGTACGCGTCAGCTCGGCCCGCAAGGGCTCGGCGAAGCTGGACATCGCGAGCGCCAGCGCCAGGCCCGGCAGCCCGATGAGCAGGAAGACCGACTGCCAAGGCCTCATCCCGGCCACGAGCGGCGGGGTCGCCTCGATCCAGCGCACCAGGGGGCCGCCGAAAAGGAAGGCCGAGCCGGCGCCGATGAACGATCCGGCCATGTAGACGCTGATCGCGCGGGGCCGCCGGGCCCGGTCGAAGCGGTCGCTGATCAGCGAGACGGCGCAGGGGGCCACCGCCGCCTCGCCGAAGCCGACGCCCAGGCGCGCGGCGAACAGGGGCGCGAAGCCGGACGCCAGGCTGGCCGCCGAGGTCATCAGGCTCCAGACCGCGATCCCGAACGCCAGCACGCCGCGCCGTGAGGTGCGGTCCGCCGCCCAGCCGAAGGGCAGGCCCACCGCCACGTAGAAGATGGCGAAGGCCGGCCCCAGCAGCAGGCCGAGCTGGAAGTCGCTGAGATGCAGGTCCGCCTTGATCGCCGGGGCGAGCAGGCTGGGCAGGAACCGGTCCACGTAGGAGACCACCTGCACCAGCATCAGCAGGCCCACCATGTACCAGCCGCCCCGCGTCGCGCCCGCGGCCGATGCTCCCCGGCTCCCGGGCGGCGCGAGCGCCTGCACGCTCACGGCTCCCGGCTCCGCACGCCGGCGGGATGCAAAGCGATAGGCGCTGCGGCCGGCTGCGGCGCCGCGGCGTTGCGGACGTGGTACTGGAAGCGGTCCGGCCGGTAGAAGCCATGGGTCAGCTGCACCACCGCCCCGTCCGCATCGCGCATCACCCGCTCG
>CAXUEN010000087.1:0-8433 GCA_964249945.1 uncultured Caulobacteraceae bacterium
CCTTTCGGCGTTGCTCGCCCCCTCGGTCACGGCGCGTATCCGCGCCGCGCCACCTCCCCCGCTGCGCAGGGGAGGAGAAAATGCCTGACCCCGAGCTGAAGAGCGCGCGCTTCCGGCGCGAGCGCGAAGGCGACTGGAAGCGGCTGGAGCGCCTGCTGCAGCGGCTGGAGCGCGAGCCCGTCGCGCGGCTCAGCGACGAGGATCTGCTGGCGATTCCGGTACTCTACCGCTCAACGCTCTCGGCCCTGTCGGTGGCGCGGGAGACCAGCCTGGACCGGGGCTTGCTGGAGTATCTGGAGGGGCTGTCGGCCCGGGCCTACTTCCTGGTCTACGGCGCGCGCTCCAGCCTCGGCGCGCGGCTGCTCCGCTTCTTCGCCCAGGACTGGCCGGCGTCGGCCCGGGCGTTGTGGCGCGAGACCCTGCTGTCGGCGGCCATGCTGGTCGGCGGGGTCGCGGTGGCGTGCTGGCTCTATGCGGTGGATGCCGACTGGTACTTCGCCTTCGTGCCGCGCCAGTACGCTCAAGGGCGCGACCCCACCGCCACCGCCGCGACGCTTCGCGACATCCTCTACAGCCAAGCCCACGGGGGGATGCTGCAGGTGTTCGCCGCCTTCCTGTTCACCCACAACGCCGAGATCGCGGTGCTGGCGTTCGCGCTGGGCTTCGCCTTCGGCATGCCCACGGCGCTTCTGGTGTTCGCCAACGGCTGCACCCTGGGCGCCATGCTGGCGCTCTACGCCAGCCATGGCCTGCTGCTGCCCCTCGGCGGCTGGCTGATGATCCACGGGGTGACGGAGCTGTCGGCCACCGTGCTGGCCGGAGCCGCGGGCTTCCGCATCGGCTGGTCGCTGGCCTTTCCCGGAGAGCGGACCCGGCTGGAGGCGGCGGCCCTGGCCGGACGCCGGGCCTCCACCCTGATGGCGGGGGTTCTGGTCATGCTGCTGGCGGCCGGCGTCCTGGAGGGGATCGGGCGGCAGGTGATCACCAGCGACCTCGCCCGCTACGCCATCGCAGGCCTCAGCGCCGTCGGGTGGGCGGCCTATCTCTATGCGCCCCGGAGGCCCCGCCCATGAGCGCCGTGGCCCCTTCGGCGATCGACCCCGAGCGCCAGCGGTTCGCGCGCGAGCTGGTGACGCCCGAGGGCGTGGCGCTGCACATCACCCTGGCCAGCGCCAGCGAGCGGGCCGGCGCCTTCCTGCTCGACGCCGTCATCATCTTGGCCGTGCTGGTGGTCGCGACCCTTCTATGCGGCTGGGTGGCGAGGTTCAGTCACGGCCAGTCCCTGTCGCTGATCGGGGTGATCTGGCTGCTGGGCTTCTTCGTGCTCCGGAACGGCTGGTTCCTGGGCTTCGAGATGGGCGCCCGCGCCGCGACCCCGGGCAAGCGGGTGTTCGGCCTGCGGGTGGCGGCGCGCCATGGCGGCCGGCTCACCGCCGACGCCCTGTTCGCCAGGAACGCCATGCGCGAGATCGAGGTCTTCCTGCCGCTGACCTTCCTGCTGGTCAACGCCGGGGGCGTGGATGCGGTGATGGCGGCGCTGGGCCTGCTGTGGACGGGCGTGTTCGCGCTGTTCCCGCTGTTCAACCGCGACCGGCTGCGCGCGGGCGACGTGGTGGCCGGCACCTGGGTGGTGCGCGACCCCCGCCGCGCCCTCACCGCCGAGATGGCCCGGAGCGACCTCGCCCGCGATCCCCGCTTCGCCTTCGAGGCGGCGCAGCTGCAGGCCTACGGCGTGGCCGAGCTGCAGGTGCTGGAGGACGTGCTGCGCGGCCAGGACCGGCGCGCCGTGCGCGTGGTGGCGGAGCGCATCCGCACCCGCATCGGCTGGCTGCAGGGGTCGGAGGAGACCGACCGCGCTTTCCTGGACGCCTATTACGCAGCCCTCCGCGCCCGGCTGGAAGCCGGCCTGCTGCAGGGCCGCCGTCGCCGCGACAAGCACGACGCCGCCTGAGCCGCAGGGGTCAGGCGAACACGTCCGACAGGTGCTGGGTGTCGAAGCCGCCCTTCAGGGCCCGCAGCTCCTGGAACACGACGCCCACGCCGACGCCGAACACCACCGTGACCAGCGCGCCGAGCAGCATCTGCAGGATCACCGCCACATAGCCGAAGGGACCTGCGGGCTGGGCCATGAAGATGTTGCCCGACAGTCCGAACATCGCCCGGATCAGCAGGGCGCCCAATACGGTCACGATCAGGCTGCCGATCCACAGCACCACCAGCAGCCCGAACACGGTCCAGCGGTGGCCCTTGGTCAAATCCGCGCTGCGGCCGAAGGTGCGAAACACCCCGGTTTTCTCGCAGGTCGCCGCGGGAACCACCACCAGCCAGGCCGTGGCCAGCATCAGGCCTGGAAAGATCAGCAGAATGCTGGCGAACACGATGGCGAAGTAGCCGAGGATGGCCACCGCGATCAGCACCGGCAGGGCGCGGAAGGCGGCTTCCAGCGTGGCGGCGGGCGAGGGAGCGCGTCCCTGCAGCCGCTCCACCGCACGCCAGGACAGGGCGGCATACACCAGCACCGACGCCAGCAGCCCGATGATGCTAGCCAGCAAGAACCCCGGGCCGAACACGTTGGGGACGCGCCCGGGCGTGGCGCCCGCCATCGCCTGGATCTGCCCCTTAAGCAGGACGACCTTCAAGACCGTCGGGACGATCAGGATCGCCACCGCCAGTCCATAGCTCGCGGCGAAATCCCGCCGCACGATGTCGAATGTCAGCTGCCCCACGCGCGACAGCTGGAAGCGACCTGAAACCGGAACCTGCGCCATTCCTTTAGAACCCCCCGAAACATCTCGCCCCCAAGTCATAGTGTCACGATGATGGAAGGACGCAACGGCTCGCATGGACGTTGTGGACGCGTCGCAGGAGGCGTCGCCACGACGCGCCCGCCCGCGCCTGAAACCGCCCGCGTCCGCGACGAAACTTTATCGCGCCGGAACGCTTTTGACACGCTGCGGGGGTATGGCGGGCGTCCGCCGCCGGGGCCGAGGCGAGGGGAGCCGGGCTTGACCATCGAGACCACCGTCAGCCCGACTCCGCGGGCGAGCGAGACGGCCTCCGAGCCGGACAAGTGGACCGACCCTTTGCGCTATCGGGAAATGTTTGAAGGTGTCGACTCCGGCTTCTGCCTGATCGAAGTGCTATTCCGCGGCGATGCCGCGGTGGATTATCGTATCCTGGAGGCTAATCCCGCCTTTGAACGTCAGAGCGGCCTAGCCTCGCCAGTGGGGCGGCTGGCCAGCGAGCTGGCGCCGGGCCTGGAGCCCTTCTGGTTCGTGGCCTATGGCCGGGTGGCGCGCACGGGCGAACCGGCCCGCTTCGAGAATGGCTCCGATGCGCTCGGCCGCTGGTTCGACGTGCAGGCCTTCCGCGTGGGGGAACCGGACGCGCGCCAGGTCGCAGTGATGTTCCGCGATACCTCGGAGCGCAGGCGCAGCGAACTTGCCCTGCAGGAAAGCCGTGAGCAGCTGGAGCAGGCGCTGTCCGCAGGTGAAGGCGTGGGCGCCTGGGACTGGGACGTGCCGACCGACCGGGTCAAGGCGGATGCACGCTTCGCCGGCCTCTACGGCGTCGAGCCGGGACGCGCCGAACAGGGCGCGCCCGTCGCGGAGTTCTTCGCCGCCATCCATCCCGGCGACCTAGCCCACGTCCAGCCCGCCATAGAGATCGCCCTGAGGACCGGCGGCCCGTTCTCGGCGGAGTACCGGCTGCTTCAGCCCGGCGGGGGGGTGCGCTGGGTGCGGGCCGAGGGGCGCTGCCGTCTGGCGCCGGACGGGACGCCGCTCCGCTTCCCCGGCGTCAGCTTCGACATCACCGAGCGGCGCCAGGCCGAGGCGCGCCAGGGCGCCCTGCTTCGCCTGACCGACCGGCTGCGCGACGTCACCGACCCGGCGGCCATCGCCTACGAGGCCTCTCGCCTGCTCGGCGAGACGCTGGAGGTGAGCCGGGTCGGCTACGGCGTGGTCGACCTCCAGGCCGAGACCATCACCATCGAGCGGGACTGGAACGCGCCCGGGGTGACCACCCTCGCCGGCGTGCTGCACTTTCGCGGATACGGCTCCTACATCGACGACCTGAAGCATGGCCGCACCGTGGCCATCGCCGACGCCCGGCGGGACCCGCGCACGCGCGCTGGTGCCGAGGCGCTCGCCTCCATCACCGCCCTCTCCTTCGTCAACATGCCCCTGGTGGAGCAGGGGGGCTTCGTCGCCCTGCTCTACGCCAACCACGCCGCCGCCCGGACCTGGTCGCAGGCCCAGCTGATGCTGATGCGTGAGGTGGCCGAGCGGGTGCGCGTGGCCACCGAGCGCACCCGGGCCGAAGCCGACAGCCGCCGCCAGGCCGCCGAGCTGGCGCACCTGAACGCCACGCTGGAGGCCGAGGTGGCCAAGCGCACGGCCGAGCTGATGGTCGCCGAGGAGCAGCTGCGCCAGAGCCAGAAGATGGAGGCGGTGGGCCAGCTCACCGGCGGCATCGCCCACGACTTCAACAACCTGCTCACCGGCATCATCGGCAGCCTGGAGATGCTCAGCACCCGCATCGCCCAGGGCCGGCTGAAGGACGTGGACCGCTACGCCCTGGCCGCCCAGGGCGCCGCCAAGCGGGCCGCCGCCCTGACCCACCGCCTGCTGGCCTTCTCGCGCCGCCAGACGCTGGATCCCCGGCCGGTGGACGCCAACCGCCTGGTGGCCGGCATGGAGGAGCTGGTGCGCCGCACCGTTGGCCCCTCCATCCACCTCGACGTGGTGGCGGCCGGCGGGCTGTGGCCCATCCTGGTGGACGCCAACCAGCTCGAGAACGCCCTGCTCAACCTGTGCATCAACGCGCGCGACGCCATGCCCGAGGGCGGGCGGGTGACCATCGAGACCGGCAACCGCTGGCTGGACGCCCGCGCCGCCCGGGAGCGCGACCTGACCCCCGGCCAGTACGTCTCCCTCTGCGTGTCCGATACCGGGGCCGGCATGGCGCCCGAGGTGGTCGGCAAGGCCTTCGATCCCTTCTTCACCACCAAGCCGCTGGGCCAGGGTACGGGCCTCGGCCTGTCGATGATCTACGGCTTCGTGCGTCAGTCGGGCGGGCAGGTCCGCATCTATTCGGAGCCGGGGCAGGGGGCGATGATCTGTCTCTACCTGCCGCGCCACCTGGGCGAGGCCGAACAGGCGGAGACGCCTGCGGAGATGGCCGAGGCGCCCCGGGCCGCGGCCGGCGAGACGGTGCTGGTGGTGGACGACGAGCCCACCGTGCGCATGCTGGTGACCGAGGTGCTGGAGGAGTTGGGCTACGCGGCGCTGGAAGCCGCCGACGGCGCCTCCGGCCTGAAGCTGCTGCAGTCGGACGTGCGGGTGGACCTGCTGGTCACCGACGTGGGCCTGCCCGGCGGCATGAACGGCCGCCAGATGGCCGACGCCGCCCGCCTGACCCGGCCCGGCCTGAAGGTGCTGTTCATCACCGGCTATGCGGAGAACGCGGTGGTCGGCAACGGCCACCTCGAGCCCGGCATGCACGTGGTCACCAAGCCCTTCGCCATGGAGGCGCTTGCCGTACGCATCCGCGACCTGATCGGCGGGGGGTGAGCCGGCGGTCAGGCGGGAGCTCAGGTTGGCGGCGGGGTCTGTGGGTTGGCGACCAGGTACGGCCGCGAGGCGCCGGCCTGGATCGTCCACGTGCGGGTGAAGTCGAAGCCGGCGTAGCTGGCGGCCTGGTGCGGGTCGAGTCCGGTCGACCCGCCGATGGCGGTCACGCCGGAGGACGAGCCTGAGCCCACGCCCGTCGTCGTGCCGGTGGAAGCCGCGTCAAAATAATTTTGGGCCAGGCTGCCGTCGTTTACGCCGGCCAAGCCGTCGCCGCCCTGGCCGGTCGCGTAGGAGTCGATGATCCGGCCGGACTGACCGTTCACGCCCACGAGAGCCCCCTTGCCGGACGAACCGTTGATCGCGCCCATGGCGTAGCTGTTGCTGATTGTGGCATTGTTAGTGCCCACTAGACCACCCACTTGCGTAGCCTGTTGTGACGCACGCCCGACCGCGCCTGTGGCGTAAGATTGGCTGATTAGACTGGATGCATCATTGCTTCCGACCAGACCGCCAAGCTTAGTGCCTCCATTTACTGCGCCCGTTGCGCGGCTCGTGAGGATCACGCCAGCGTTTTCCCCAACCGCGCCTCCAACCTCTCCATCAGCGTCGCCGACAAGGTTCGCCATGTTCCCAGATGTGCTGGTGACCGCCCCACTCGCATAGGCGCCTGAGATCGTGCCGCTATTGTAGCCAACGACCCCGCCGATCTGAGCCTCGCCCGACACGGTCGCTTTACCCGATGAGCTACTCACAGTCCCCGCGTTGTAGCCGACGAGGCCACCAACTCCGAAAATCCCGTCGACGGCACCCTTCCCAGACGCTCCGCTTACTGCACCACCATTGTATCCGATGAGAGCGCCGACAAATCCGCCGCCTGTCACTGACCCGGAGACCGTCAGGTCCTTCACCACGCCTTTGCGATCAAGAGCGCCAATCAATCCCACATCATCTGAGCCGGGTTCCTGGATCGTCAGGGCCGAGACAGTGTGTCCAGCTCCGTTTAACACCCCAGTAAAGGGCGTGGACGCGGAGCCGACAGGAACAAACCCGGCCGGCGCCCAAACGTCCGACGGTTTGGCCGTGCCGCTCGCGTCAATGTTGGCGGCCAAAGTGTAAGTGGCAGACAGGTTCAGCGCCATCAGCTGCAGCTGGTGAGCGTTGGTCACGGTGGTTGAATATTCGGTAGCCAGAAGCGGTCGTGTTAACCCATCCAGGATCACCCAAGCACCGTCACTTCCGAAATCGAAGTTTGCATAAGAGGCTTGCGTATAAGCCGACTGGCCGGTTGTCCCACCGACGGCTGTCACCCCGGCCTGGCTGACGATCATACCGCCGCGGCTCCCCACCCCGACCGATTGCGAGGTCGTACCCTGGTCATAGTAGGCCGCGCTGATCAGGCCACCTAAGTAGAGGCCGATCAGGCCGCCCGCGTCGTCGCCGCTTTGGCCTAGCGCATTCGACACTGCGCCGGAGGCGTATGCGCCGACGACGGAGGTGTTGCTCAAGGTTCCAGGGTTGATATTGACACCGACTAAGCCACCCACAACCTGTCCTGTCACCGACCCACTTGCGTAGACATCGGTCAGTAAGCCTCCATTGATGCCGACCAATCCTCCGTTTGTTGAGTTCGCGCCTCCGGCGATAGAAGCGTCGGAGTGGGAGTTTGATATGAAGCTGACATTGCCGCCGACGAGCCCGCCTATGTTTGCGCCAGCCCCTTTCGCGTTAATTGTGCCGGTTGAATATGACCCCGATATGAGATTGTTGTTTTCGCCGATTAGGCCACCGACAAAGTTGTCAGATAAGTCGCCTTCGGTCAGGGATATCTTGACCGACGCGTAAGTGTTGGTCACGCTCCCATAAAGAAACGCGGCCAAGCCGCCTACTTCACTTTCATTCCCGTTCTCGACTCCAGCTTCGATGATCTCGTTTAGCAGCCCTAAATTAGAAAGTCGGCCGGAGACATAGCCGAACAAACCTACAGCTTCGGTTCCTGGGCGATTGACCGAAAGGTTGTCAATGGTAAAGTCTCGACCATCGAGCGCTCCGTTAAACATAACGTCCCCGGTTGTGCCGAGGGGTGCGAAGCCTGCGCCGCCGTTCCATGTCGCAGTAGCGCTGGCGTCTATGTTGCGGCCAAGTGCGTAGTCGCCCGAAAGGTTGTTCTGGATGTTCTGCAGGTCGTAGACGGTGTTGACCAGCATGGAGGCCGTGAGTTGGGCGCCCCCCGCCACGTCTGAGGCGTAGCCGGTGGGTGTGGTGTAGCTCGTGGCGTTGACGGAGAGGGGATCGTTCCCGGCCGGGTCGTAGAGGATGCTCACGGCGCCCGAGGTGCTGGCCACCGCGCCCGAGCCGAAGTTGACCGTGCCGGTCCCGGAGCCCGTGTTGTCGGCGTCCAGGTTGATCGCGCCGCCGCCGCTGGACGTGATCGAGGCGTGCACGTCCACGTTGCGGTAGGCGGACAGCGTCAGCCCCGCGTTCGTGTTCCAGGTGATCGGCGCGGCGACGGTGATGTCGCCCTTGCCCGAGGCGCTGGCCACGCCCGCGCCGCTGTAGCCGCTGGCGGTGGTCTGTTCGGTGACGCTGGTGCCGGCGTTCAGGGCGGTGTCGATGGTGGCGGCGGCGGCGGCGTCGATGGTGAGGTCGTCGGGATCGACCAGCCAGGTTCCGCCGTGGGCGTCGATGCGGGCGCTCCCGATCTTCACCGTCCCGCCGGAGGTCTCGATCTCGCCGCCGTTGGCGTTCTCGCCCTGCGCGGCGATGGCGCCGCCGAGGTCCAGCTCGCCGCCTTCGGCCACCAGCCAGACCTTGCCGCCGCCGCTCTTCACGCCGGTGGCGCGGATCACCCCCGCCGTGTCGC
>CAXUEN010000088.1:0-8396 GCA_964249945.1 uncultured Caulobacteraceae bacterium
GACGCGCCGGGTTCCAGCAAAACGTCGTCGAAGGTGAGCCCTTCGCGAATCTCCATCCGGAGCCTCCATTTTGCGGGTCGCATATAGCGGGCGCGCCCCGGGAGGGGAAGGCCGGCCAACCGGCCGCAGGACCTTGGCCCCGGATCAACGGCCCGGTCGGCCACCTGAGGCGACGAACCGGGCCACCGCCTCGGCGGCCTTCGCCTGCGCGTCCGGACCGAGGTCCCGCAGCTCCAGCGCCAGGCTGGGCGAGGCGCCTTCACGGCCCGAGCGCCTGTAGGCGGGGTCGTAGTGCTCAGAGAGCAGCCCGGCCACGAGGGTTTCGATCTCACCTGCCCGGGCCATGGCCAGCCAGGCGTCTAGGCGCTTGCGCCCGTGCCGGCCCGGCAGCCGCCCCAGCAGCTCGGCCAACTGGTCGGGGTTGCGCGCGACGGGGTCGTAGGCGCGGACGAGGGCGGCGACGCGCGCCTCCATGGGCGCGGACAGCTCGATGCGCCGGCCGGCCTGCATGGCGCCCCACAGCGCTGGCGGCAGGAACCGCTCGCCGATGCGGCTGGATTCCGCCTCCACCACGACGGGGCGCGAGGCGTCGAGGACGTTCAGGGCGCAAGCCAAACGGCTCTCGAACAGCTTCTGGCTGGGCTGGCCGTCCATCTCGCCGAACACCGAGCCGCGGTGGGCGGCCAGCGCCTCCAGGTCCAGGGTCTGGATGGCGCGGGCGGCGAGCCGGGCCAGCAGGTCGGTCTTGCCGACGCCGGTGGGGCCGCCCAGCAGCACCACGTCGAGGCTCGGCGCCTGATCGTAGAGCCGGGCGACCACGCCGCGCCGGTAGGTGCGATAGCCACCCTCCAGCACGGTAGTGCGCCAGCCCACCTGGGACAGGATCAGCCCCATGGCCTGGGAGCGCTGGCCGCCCCGCCAGCAGTAGAGCAGCGGCGACCAGCCGCCGGGGCGATCCTTCAGCGGACCTTCCAGGTGGGTGGCGACGTTGCGGGCGATGTGGGCGGCGCCGATCCGGCGAGCGTCGAACTTGGACGACTGGACATAGATCGTCCCGACCTCGGCCCGCTCGGCGTCGTCGAGGACGGGCAGGTTGAGGGCGCCGGGGACGTGGTCCTGGGCGAACTCGCCGGGCGAGCGGACGTCGATGACCTGGTCGAAGGCGGCCAAACCGCCGCTTAGGTCATGCAGGGTCCGCAACATCGACCCTGGATAGGCGTTTGCGGCGGCCCTGCGAAGCCTGCCTCGCCCTCCCCCTCCGTGCGGGAGAGAGCTTCAGCCCCGCTCGCTCACGAAGGTGACCTTCACCCCGGGCTTCACCGCCTTGGACAGCTCCTCGGCGTCCCAGTTGGTCAAGCGCACGCAGCCGTGGCTGGCGGTCTTGCCGATCACGTGCGGGTCGGGGGAGCCGTGGATGCCGTAGTCCGGGGCGCTGAGCGCGATCCAGACCACGCCGACGGGATTGTTCGGGCCGGGCGGAATGTGCAGCTTGCCGGCGTGCTTTGGCCCCCAGGTGAGCTTACTGGGATCGTACATGTAGTCCGGGTTCTGCGAGACGCCAGTGACTTTCCAGGTCCCCTTGGGCGAGGGCCGGGTGGTGGAGCCGACGGTGGCGGGGAAGACGGCGACCACCTTATGGCTGTCGTCATAGGCGGTGACCTGGGCCATCTTCTTGTTGACGTCGAGCGTCTTGACTTCCGGCAGCACGCCCTGGCCGGGATCGACCACGACGATCTGCGTGCCGGCCTTGGAGAGGTCGACGCCGGGGTTCAGGGCCTGCAGGAACTGCTCGTCCATGTGGAAGCGCTGAGACAGCATCTGCAGGGGTGAGGTGTAGCCCAGCGACTTGACCTTGGACATCTTGACGAAGTCCTCGCCCACGGCCGACGAGAAGGGGCCCGCGGCGTCCGCCTGCGTGATCGTGTAGGTTTTCAGCACCGGCGCAGCGTCCGCGGAGGTCAGGGACTTCCAGGTCGCCTCGTCCAGCTCGCCCGAGGGCTGCAGACCGTGGGTCTGGTCGTAGGCCATGATGGCGTGCTTGACGTTCTCGCCCATGCGGCCGTCGATCACGCCGGGGCTGAAGGCGGCGCGGTCCAGCAGCACCTCGGCCCGGACCAGGGTGGGGATGGGCGCTGTGTCACTGGCCTCCGCAGGGCCGGTCGCATTGCCGCTGACGTTGTCGTAGCCGTTGATCTCGTTATCGTCGCCGGAGGCCTCCGCGCCTCCAGTCGGTGCGGTGAACTGCGCGCCGTTTACCGCCTGGAGGCTGAGGCCGGACACCGTGGCCGGCTTCGTCGAGGCCTCTCCCTTCATGTTCGAGGACGTCGCCTTGCCCACTCCGGTTGGCGACTGGGAGCAGGCGGCGATCGCTAGAACGGCGGCGGAGGCCAGAAGCGCGCGGGAAAGGGTCATGGAACCTGCAAAGCTGAACAGCGGCATAACCCTCGCCGCCAGCGCACGTTCCAGCAAGCTCCGGCGGCCGACCGAAGCCGGCCGCCTTCAGCTTCAGTCCGCCATGGCGGGCTCGTCGCCCGCCTCGTCGTCGTCCAGCGATTCCTCCAGCAGGTCGCCCGCGGTGACGTCGATCTCGCCCGGGCGGGTCTCGCCGGAGAGGCTCTCGATCTCGAAGATGATCTTGGCGTCCTTGAGGTCGACCTTGACGTGGCCGCCGCGCACCAGCCGGCCGAACAGGATTTCGTCGGCGAGCGGCTTCTTGATGTGCTCCTGAATGACCCGGGCCAGCGGCCTCGCGCCGTAGAGCTCGTCATAGCCGTTCTTCGCAAGCCAGTCGGCCGCGTCGTCGGAAAGTTCGACGGTGACGTTGCGGTCGGCGAGCTGGGCCTCGAGCTGCAGCACGAACTTCTGCACCACATGGCGGATGGTGTCGGGCGCCAGGGCCTTGAAGGTGACAATGGCATCCAGACGGTTGCGGAACTCCGGCGTGAACAGCCGCGTGATCGCCGCCTCATCTTCGCCGGTGACCCGGCCGCGGCCAAAGCCGATGCCGTTCCGATTGTTGTCCGAGGCGCCGGCGTTGGTGGTCATGATCAGGACGACGTTCCTGAAGTCCACCTTCTTACCGTTGGAGTCGGTCAGGGTGCCGTGGTCCATCACCTGCAGCAGGATGTTGAACACGTCTTGGTGGGCCTTCTCGATCTCGTCGAGCAGCACCACGGCGTGCTTGTGCTGGTCCACCGCATCGGTCAACTGGCCGCCCTGGTCGTGACCCACATAGCCGGGAGGCGCGCCGATAAGGCGGGAAACCGTGTGGCGCTCCATGTACTCGCTCATGTCGAAGCGGAGCAGCTCAATGCCGAGGGTGTGGGCGAGCTGACGCGTAACCTCGGTCTTGCCAACGCCGGTCGGGCCGGAGAACAGGTAGGAACCGATCGGCTTCTGCCCGTCGCGCAGACCCGCCCGCGACATCTTCATGGCGGCGGCGAGCTGGTGGATGGCGTCGTCCTGGCCGTAGACCGCGCGCTTCAGGTCGTCCTCCAGGCTGCGCAGGCCCTCCGTGTCGGACTTGGACACCGACTTGGTGGGGATGCGCGCCATCTTGGCGATGACGGTCTCGATGTCCTTGACGCCGAGCTTCTTCCTTCGCTTGGCCTCGGGCAGCAGCATCTGCGACGCCCCCGCCTCGTCGATCACGTCAATCGCCTTGTCGGGAAGCTTCCGGTCGGTGATGTACTTGGCCGACAGCTCCACCGCCGCCTTGATGGCGTCGTCGGTGTACTTCAGCTTGTGGAAGTCCTCGTAATAGGTCTTCAGGCCCTTCAGGATCTTGATGGTGTCGTCGAGCGTCGGCTCCACCACGTCGATCTTCTGGAACCTACGGACGAGCGCGCGGTCCTTCTCGAAATGCTGGCGGAACTCCTTGTAGGTGGTGGAGCCCATGCACTTCAGCGTGCCGGACGCCAGCGCCGGCTTCAGCAGGTTGGAGGCGTCCATCGCGCCCCCGGACGTGGCGCCCGCGCCGATGACGGTGTGGATCTCGTCGATGAACAGGATGGCGTTGGGGTGGCTCTCCAACTCCTTGACCACCTGCTTCACGCGCTCCTCGAAGTCGCCGCGGTAGCGGGTGCCGGCGAGCAGGGTGCCCATGTCGAGGCTGAAGATGGTCGCGCCGGACAGCACCTCGGGCACGTCGCCCGTGACGATCTTGCGCGCCAGCCCTTCGGCGATGGCAGTCTTGCCGACGCCGGGGTCGCCCACCAGAAGGGGATTGTTCTTGGAGCGGCGGCAGAGGACCTGGATGGCGCGTTCCACCTCGGTCATCCGCCCGATCAGAGGGTCGACCTTGCCGGCGCGGGCCTTCTCGTTAAGGTTGACGCAATAGGCCTCCAGCGCCTCGCCGCCGGTCTTGGTGTTCTTCTCCTCGGCGGCGTCGTCGCCGGAGGATGATCCCTTCACGTTGCGGGGCTCCGACGCGCCGGCCTTCTTGGCGATGCCGTGGGCGATGAAGTTGACCGCGTCGTAGCGGGTCATGTCCTGCTCCTGCAGGAAGAAGGCCGCGTGGCTCTCCCGCTCGGAGAAGACCGCCACCAGCACGTTGGCGCCGGTGACCTCGTCGCGGCCCGACGATTGGACGTGGATCACCGCGCGCTGGATCACCCGCTGGAAGCCGGCGGTGGGCTTGGCGTCCTCGCCGTCGTCCACGATCAGGCTTCGTAGTTCGGTGTCCAGATAATTGATCAGGTTCTTCTTCAGCACTGGCAGGTCGACGTTGCAGGCGCGCATGACCGCGGTCGCCTCCTGGTCGTCGGCCAGGCTCAGCAGCAGATGCTCCAGCGTCGCGTACTCGTGCTTGCGCTGGTTGGCGTAGGCCACCGCACGGTGGAGGGTCTCTTCGAGGTTGCGAGAGAAGGACGGCATGGGCGACCTCTCAATCCTTTTCCATGGTGCACTGGAGCGGGTGCTGATGGCGGCGCGCCGTGTCGACCACCTGCGCCACCTTGGTCTCGGCGACCTCGTAGGTGAAGACGCCGCAAACCCCCACGCCGTGCTGGTGAACGTGGAGCATGATCCGCGTGGCTTCCTCGCGCGTCTTGTTGAAGAAGCGCTCCAGCACGTAGACCACGAATTCCATGGGCGTGTAGTCGTCGTTGAGGATCAGCACGCGGTAAAGGGACGGCTTCTGCGTCTTCGGCTTGACCTGGGTGACGACCGCAGATCCCGCGCCGCCCCCCCGATCCCCTGGCTTACGCTCGGCCATTCAAACCCATCTCCACGGCGCCCGACGAACTCCACCGCCCGCGAATTAGATATGGGAATTCGCCCGGGTTGGAAGCCCTTGACAAAAACAGCGTGAGATTAAGCCGGACGGGCGCCCACGCTTTCGGCGCCGGCCCGCCCGCCGCCGGTCGCGACGGGATGGACGGGTCACGAAAAAGCCCGGGACGTCGCCGTCCCGGGCCTTCGAAGCCTGGCTGGCTGAACCGCTGATCAGCGGGCGGACTGCATCGTCTCGGCGAGCGCGGTGGCGCGCTCATTCAGGGGGCGGAAGCTCTCCTTCACCACTAAGGACAGGACTTCTGCGGCCTTGTTCATCTCGGTGATGTAGGCCTCCATGGCGGTCTTGGCGTAGGTGGTCTGGAGTTCGACCACTTCCTGCATGCTGCGCGCACCTGACAGGGCCTTGGCCTGCTCGACCTGGCTCTCCATGGCCTTCTTGGTGTAGGCCATGGCGTGGCTGCCCAGCGTCTCGGCGCCCTTGGTGGCGGCGGTGACGCTCTCCACCACGGCTTCCAGGTTGCGCTTGTTCTGGGCGTTCAGCTCGTTCAGGGCGGTCATCGACTTCTCCACGCCGTCCTTGAAGGCCTGGTCGGTCATGGCGCTGGCGCGGCCCATGGTGTCGCGCATGACCTTGTCGCCGGCGAAGGCGGCCTGGTTCAAGGTCTCGGCGGCGGCGTTCACGCCGTCCTTGGCGGTCTGCTCGGTCTGGCCGGCCATCGAGTCGGGGGTCATGTCCATCTCACGTCTCCTCAGGGCTTGTGGGCGACGCGAAAGGCTGGAGCCCTACGTCGGCGGGCTGGCGTCGCTGTAGTTTTTGTCTAAGGCCAATCTGACACAGCCGTCAAGGAAGATTTGTGCAGTGCACAAAGCCTATGTTGCAGCGCGTCGGAGGCGTGGATGCGACACGGGTGTCCTCACACACTGTTTACCTTGGAGAAAGGTCGGACACTCATCATAAACCATGGTCGTGGGCGGTCGGGGGGCCGCCGGTTCAACAGAGACGGACGCACCCCGATGCCGCAATCCGCCCGCCGGCGCCCCGCCGGCATCGCCTGCGCCTTCGCCGCCCTGATAGGCGTCTGCGCGCCGGCGATCGCCCAGGCGCAGGGCCTGTTCACCCAGCCGAAATACGCCGCCATCGTGGAGGACGCCAACACGGGCGAGGTGCTCTACACCATGCGCGCCGACGCGCTGCGCCATCCCGCCTCCATCACCAAGATCATGACGCTGTATCTTACCTTCGAGGCGCTCTCGACGGGGCGCCTGCGGATGAGCGACGTGATCACCATCTCACCCCATGCCTACTCGATGATGCCGTCCAAGGTCTCCACCCATGCGGGCGAGCAGCTGACGGTGAGCGAGGCCATTCCGGCCATGACCGTCCACTCCGCCAACGACGTGGCGGTGGCCATGGCCGAGCGGCTGAGCGGCAGCGAGGGCCAGTTCGCCCGGCTGATGACCGCTCGGGCGCGCGAACTCGGCATGACCTCCACGACCTTCGTGAACGCTTCAGGGCTCCCACCGGACGGCGAGCAGATCACCACCGCACGCGACATGGCCATCCTGTCCCGGGCGGTGATGCGCGACTACCCGCAGTACTACCAGTTCTTTGGCCTGAAGAGTTTCAGCTACCGCGGCAAGCTGCTGATGAACCACAACCATCTGGTGGCCAAGATGCCCGGCGTGGACGGCATGAAGACGGGCTATACCAGCCTCGCCGGCTTCAACCTGGTGGCGTCGGGCGTACGCGACGGTCACCGGCTGATCACCGTGGTGCTGGGCGGCCCCTCGGTGGCGGCCCGCGACGAGAACGTGGAGGAGTTGCTGGACGCCGGCTTCACCGTGCTGCGGAGCCGCGCCTTCGGCCAGCGCATGCGCCTGGCCTCGCTGATCGCCTCGCCGGACGACATGAGCGGCCCCGTCACCCGGGCTCCGGTGGAGATGGGCTCAGCCGACCAGCCCAACCTGCAGGTGGAGGTCCAGCCGACCATGCGGATCCTGCCGACGATGGAGGCCGCCAAGACCCTGGCCGTCCCCGCTGCGCCCGAAGCGCCGCGCCAGGTCGCCGAGGCCGCACCAGAACCCGCCTGCGCGCCGGTCCGCCGCGGCCGCCATCATCGCCGCTACACCGTGGAAGCCTGCGCTGGACCCGCCGTCGCCAACACCGAGCCGGTCAAGACGGAGCCGACCAAGGCGGAAACGCCCGAGCTGCGTCCTGCCGAGTCCCGCTTCGCCAAGGCCAAAGCCGCCGAGGCGCAGGAGGCTTCCGCCAAGCCTTGCACGCCGCGCCGTCATCGTCGCCACGCGGCGGAGTGCGACGCCGACACCCAGACCGCGGCAGTCGACGTCAAAGCGCCCGCCAAATCGGCCAGGGCCGACGCTACCAAAGATGAAGGCGGCTACATGATCCAGGTCGGCGCCTATAAGAATCACGCCCTGGCCGCCGGTCAGATCGAGAAGGTCTCGCCGCTCGTGTCCGGCGCCGGCAAGGTGGAAGAGGCCGGCGGCAACTACCGCGCCCGCTTCCGCGGCCTGAGCCAGAAGCAGGCCAAGGCCGCCTGCCACGCCCTGTCGGCCAAGGGCCAGGCCTGCATGGTCATGGCCGCCAGCTAGCAGCCCGGCGCGGCCGGCTCAGACCACCGAGCCGCCGCGGAGCGCCCGCACGACGAAGCTGACGACCAGCAGGACCAGGAAGATCAGGAACAGCACCTTGGCGATGGTGGCCGCAAGGCCCGCCAGGGCGAAGAAGCCGAAATAGAAGGCCGCGATCGCCACGATCGCGAACAGAAGCGCCCAACCCAGCATAACCGGTCTCCAGGCGACGCGGGTGAAGGCCGGCGTCCTGACCGGACAACGTAGCGCGCCCGACGACGTTCCGGCCAAGCTTGCGGACCACGGCTTGGCTCGTCCCCCTATCCCGTCGCGACCGGCAGCAGGTCCAGGGCGCCGAAGCCGGCGAACGCTTCCGCCGGGCCGACGCAGACCACCGATCCGCCCTGCGCCACTTCCGCCGCCACCGACGCCGCGTTCACCGCCTCGCGCCGCTGGACCGGCGCATCCCGGCGGGCGAGCGCCAGCGCCGCATCCATGTCGCCGGCGAGGGCGAGGCCCGGCGCCGCGCCGTCCAGCAGCCGGCGAAGCCACGCGCGCCGGTCGGCGAT
>CAXUEN010000089.1:0-8387 GCA_964249945.1 uncultured Caulobacteraceae bacterium
GGTTTGCGCCTACACCCCCATCCCTGCCCCTCCCCCATTAAGGGGGAGGGAGTGCACCCTCGGATGCGGCCCGTGCTGCTAGCCGTCGAGCAGGGCAACACCAACACCACCTTCGCCCTGCACGACGGGGCACGGTGGATCGCGCAGTGGCGCACGGCCACCGACCCGGCGCGCACCGCCGACGAATACGCCGTGTGGCTGCACCAGCTGCTCTCCATGCAGCAGATGACATTGGCGGCCATCGACGACTGCATCATCTCCAGCGTCGTGCCCCAGTCGGTGTTCAACCTGCGCAACCTCGCCCGGCGCTACCTCAAGGTCGAGCCGCTGGTGGTGGGCGAAAACGTCGAACTCGGCATCGATATCCGCATCGAGAAGCCGTCCGAAGCCGGCGCCGACCGCTTGGTCAACGCCATCGGTGGCTTTCTGAAGTACGGGGGCCCGCTGATCCTGATCGACAGCGGCACCGCCACCACCTTCGACGTGGTGGGCGCCGACGGCGGGTTCGAGGGCGGGCTGATCGCGCCCGGCATCAACCTCTCCATGCAGGCCCTGCACGGCGCCGCCGCTCGCCTGCCGCGGGTGGCCATCGCGCGGCCCGCGCACGTCATCGGCCGCGGCACTGTCGAAGCCATGCAATCCGGTGTATTCTGGGGTTACGTCGCCCTCATCGAGGGCCTGATCGACCGCATCCGCGCCGAATACGGCGCAACCATGCAGGCGATCGCCACCGGCGGCGTAGCCTCCCTCTTCGAAGGCGCGACCACGAAGATCGACGCCTTCGATCCCGAATTGACCCTCAGGGGCCTGCTGGAAATCACGCGCCGCAATGGCAACTTAAGGACTAGATGAACACCCAGACCAACGAAGACCTCGTCTTCCTGCCGCTCGGCGGCTCCAACGAGATCGGGATGAACCTGAACCTCTACGGGTTCGGACCGCCCAAAGCCCGCAAATGGATCATCGTCGACCTCGGCATCACCTTCGGCGATCAGACCACGCCGGGGGTGGAGATCATCACCCCCGACCCGGCCTACCTGGAGACGATCCGCAAGGACATCCTGGCCATCGTGCTGACCCACGCGCACGAGGATCACATCGGCGGTCTCGGCTGGCTGTGGCCGCGGATCAAGGCGCCGGTCTACGCCACGCCGTTCACCGCCTTCCTGGTGCGCGAGAAGCTGCGTGAGAAGGGCCTGCTGGACAAGGTCTCGATCACCGAGGTGCCGCTATCGGGCAAGGTGCAGATCGGGCCCTTCGGCATCGACTTCATCAGCCTGACCCACTCGATCCCCGAGCCCAACGGCATGGCGATCACCACCCCGCTGGGCACCATCCTGCATACCGGCGACTGGAAGCTCGACGCCGACCCGGTCCTGGGCGCCCCCACCGACATCGCCAAGCTGCAGCGGATCGGCGACGCGGGCGTGCTGGCCATGGTCTGCGACAGCACCAACGTGTTCCAGGAGGGCGTGGCGGGGTCGGAGGCTGACGTCCGGGTGGCGCTCACTGCCCTGATCCGCTCGCTGAAGGGCAAGGTGGCCGTGGGCTGTTTCGCCTCCAACGTCGCGCGCATGGACAGCGTGATCCGGGCGGCGGAAGCGTCGGGCCGTCGCGTCTGCCTGCTCGGCCGCTCCATGCACCGGATGACCGCGGCGGCCCGCTCGATCGGCATGCTGGAGAACGTCCAGCCCTTCGTGCCGGACACCGAGGCCAAGCACTTCCCCAACGACCACATCCTGTTCCTGTGCACCGGCAGCCAGGGGGAGGAGCGAGCCGCCCTGTCGCGCATCGCCAGCGGCACTCACCCGCACCTGAAGCTCGGCCCTGGCGACAGCGTGGTCTTCTCCTCCCGCGTCATCCCCGGCAACGACATCCCGATCCGTAACCTGCAGAACGGCCTGTCGGACCGGGGCGTGCGCATCTATACCGACCGCGACCACCCGGGCATCCACGTCTCCGGCCATCCCTGCCGGGACGAGCTGTCCCAGATGTACCGCTGGGCCCGGCCCCAGATCGCGGTGCCGACCCACGGCGAGCGCCGCCACCTGATCGAGCACCTGGCCTTCGCCCGCGAGCACGACGTGCCCCAGGCCATCGCACCCCGCAACGGCGAGGTGATCCGGCTGGCGCCCGGCCAAGCCATGATCATCGAGGAGGTGCCGTCCGGCCGCCTCTTCCTGGACGGCAACGTGCTGACGCCGGAGAATAGCGAGCCGCTCCGCGAACGCCGCCACGCCGCCGCCAACGGCGTGCTGATGGTGGCGGTGACGCTGGACAAGAAGAACAAGCTCGCCGCCGACGCCGAGGTGCGCGCCATCGGCCTGCCGGCCGACATCGGCGACTCCATGGCCGACCTGCTGGACGACTTGGCCGAGGATGCCGAGGACGCCGTGGAGGACCTCAGCGCCGACGATCGCGGCGACGACGTCGCGGTGCGCAAGGCTGTGGGCCGTGCGCTGAAGCGCGCGTCGCAGCGGATATGGTCACGGCGGCCGGTGGTGGAGACGCTGGTCACGCGGCTGTAGGTCAGTCGCTGAGGCTAGAGTAGCCTTCATCCTGAGCCCGTCGAAGGACGAGGGGTGGCCCCGCGACGGTGGTGCGTTCGCCTCGTCCTTCGACAAGTTCAGGATGAGGCGGTGGGAAAGGTCGGAGGAACCATGATCGGCAAGCTGAACCACGTCGGCGTCGCGACCTCCTCCATCGAAGAGTCACAAGCCCTCTACCGCGACCTGTTCGGCGCCACCGACATCACCCCCCGCACCGCCATTCCCGAACAGGGGGTGTGGGTCAGCTTCGTCAACCTACCCAACACCCAGATCGAGCTGATCGAGCCCTATGGCGAGACGTCCCCCATCCACGCCTTCCTGGCCAAGAACCCCAAGGGCGGCCAGCATCACGTCTGCTTCGAGGTGCCCGACATCCTGGCCGCCCGCGACCAGATGCGGGCCAAGGGCGCCGCGGTGCTGGGCACGGGCGAGCCGCGCATGGGCGCCCACGGCGTGCCGGTGATCTTCCTGCACCCCAAGGGCACGGGCGGCGTGCTGGTGGAGTTGATGCAGGAACCCGCCGCCGGTCACTGACCGGCTTTGAGGATCGCGCCTTGATCCCGCCAGCGTAGAGGCGCGTAAAGACGGCATGGGACCCATCTGGACGATCTCGGTGTACTTCGTGGTCTGGTGGACGGCGCTGTTCGCCATCCTGCCGCTGGGGTCGCGCAGCCATTCGGAGGCCGGCACCCACGTGTCCGACGGCGGCGATCCCGGCGCGCCGGTCAATCCCAACCTGAAGAAGAAGGCGATCACCACCACCTGGGTCGCCGCCATCATCACCGCCATCATCTGGGTGGTGATGCAGTATGGCCTGATCCCCATCCCGCAGCTGCCGCAGTAGTCGCCGCCCTCGGCGGCATCGCTCGGCGGGCGAGCCTGAAAACAAGGCGCCCGGACGATTTCTCGTCGCTGCGTCCCTCCCGCCAGCGACAGCCGCAGTCCGCCTCGCCATCCTGCTCCTCGACAACTGTGATGGTTGTCGTTCGAGTGGCCCGATCGACTTCAGAGCCGCGCGATCATCCGCGCGGCTCTTTTTTCGCATCCACACCGGCCTCCAGCTTTCCCTTTGATGCGCAAGGTGCTGCGGCTAGAAGTCGGGTCCTCGACTCCAAGCCAAGGTCCCCGATGCGCCTGTCGCGCTACTTCCTGCCCGTGCTGAGGGAGACGCCCTCCGAAGCCCAGATCGTCTCCCACCGCCTGATGCTGCGCGCCGGCATGATCCGCCAGGAGGCGGCGGGCATCTACGCCTGGCTGCCGCTGGGCCTGCGGGTGCTGCGCAGAATCGAGCAGATCGTGCGCGAGGAGATGGACCGCGCCGGCGCCGTCGAGCTGCTCATGCCCACCCTGCAGCTCGCCGACCTGTGGCGGGAGTCCGGCCGCTACGACGACTACGGCCAGGAGATGCTACGCGTCACCGACCGGCACGAGCGCGAGCTGCTCTACGGACCCACTAACGAGGAGATGATCACCGAGATCTTCCGCGCCTCGGTGAAGTCGTACAAGGACCTGCCGAAGAACCTCTACCACGTGCAGTGGAAGTTCCGCGACGAGCAGCGGCCGCGCTTCGGGGTGATGCGTGGGCGCGAGTTCCTGATGAAGGACGCCTATTCCTTCGACGTGGACGAAGAGGCGGGCAGGCGGAGCTACAACCGCATGTTCGTGGCCTATCTGCGCACCTTCGGCCGCATGGGGCTGAAGGCGATCCCGATGCGGGCCGAGACGGGGCCGATCGGCGGCGATCTCTCCCACGAGTTCATCGTGCTGGCCGAAACCGGCGAGAGCGCGGTCTACTGCGACAAGGCCGTGCTCGGCCTGCCGATCCCACCCGTTGACGTGGATTATGGCGGCGACCTGACGCCGATCCTGGACCAGTGGACCGCCCCCTACGCCGCCACCGAGGACGTGCACGACGCCGCCCGTTTTGAGGCCGAGACGCCGGAGGACCGTCGCATCGCCACCCGGGGTATCGAGGTCGGGCAGGTGTTCTTCTTCGGCGACAAGTATTCCACGCCGATGCGTGCGGTGGTGGCGACATCGGATGGCGGCGAGGTCCCGGTGCAGATGGGCTCCTACGGCGTGGGCGTGTCCCGCCTGCTCGGCGCCATCATCGAGGCCAGCCACGACGAGCAGGGGATCGTCTGGCCCGACGCGGTGGCGCCCTTCGGCGTCGCGGTGGTCAATCTGCGGCCATCGGATGAGGCCGTAAACGCCGCCTGCGAGCAGGCGTACGCGGCGCTCACCACCGCCGGCAAGGAGCCCCTGCTGGACGATAGTGACGAGCGCCCCGGCGCCAAGTTCGCCACCATGGACCTGATCGGCCTGCCCTGGCAGCTGGTGATCGGGCCCAAGGGGCTGAAGGACGGGGTGGTGGAGCTGAAGCGGCGCGCTACGGGGGAGAAGCAGAGCCTGCCGCTGGCGGATGCGCTGAAGGTGCTGGGGGCGTGAGGCGGGATGCGTTCGCCTCGTCCTTCGACAAGCTCAGGATGAGGCGAAAGGTGGATGCCGGAGGCATCGCCGATGGAACTCTTGACCCTGGCTCCACACCTACAATCAGCCTCACCCTGAGCCCGTCGAAGGACGAGGCTGACGCCGGACGCTCACCCGATGTCTGACGCCCCCCCCTTCGGCCTGTGGGAGCGCACGCTGGCCTACCGCTACCTGCGCGCCAAGCGGCGGGAGGGCGGCGTGGCGCTGGTGTCGATCATTTCCTTCGTCGGCATCCTGCTGGCGGTCGCTACGCTGATCATCGTGATGAGCGTGATGAACGGCTTCCGCGAGGAACTGGTCGGCCGCATGCTGGGCTTCAACGGCGACGCCTTCGTCACCGGGCCGGCTATTAACGGCCCCGGCCGCGCCGCGCTGATCACGCGCCTGCGCGCAATCCCGGGCGTCACCCAGGTCCTGCCCGTGGTGGAGGCCCAGGCCCTGGTGCAGGGGCCGGACCAGGTCTCCGGCGCCATCGTGCGAGGGATCACTGCGCCGGACCTCAAAGGCACCACCATCGTTTCCGGCAATGTCAAGCAAGGCTCGCTCGCCGGGTTCGGAGAGGGCGACTACGGCGGCGACCTGATCCTGGCGGGCTCCAGACTCGGCGAGCAGATCGGGGTGAAGCCCGGCGACAGCCTGACGCTCATCTCGCCCAACGGCGCGGACACCGCCTTCGGCTCCGCCCCCAACCGAAAGGCCTATACGGTGGACGGCCTGTTCACCGTGGGCATGAGCGAATACGACCAGAGCTTCATCTACATGCCGCTAGCCCAGGCCCAGCTGTTCTTCGGCCGGGGCGACACGGTGGACACCATCGAGGTGAACATCGACAACCCCGACCACATCGCGCGCATCCGCCCCGAACTCGAGCAGGCCGCCGGCCCCGCCGCCATCGTCACCGACTGGCGCGACCGCAACAAGAGCTACTTCAACGCGCTGGAGGTTGAGCGCGCGGTGATGCGGCTGATCCTGATGCTGATCGTGGCGATCGCGGTGATGAACATCATCTCCGGCCTGGTCATGCTGGTGAAGAACAAGGGCCGCGACATCGCCATCCTGCGCACCATGGGGGCCAGCCAGGGCGCGATCCTGCGAGTCTTCTTCCTGTGCGGCGTTCTGATCGGCACCTCGGCGACGGTGGTGGGCCTGGTTCTGGGTTCGCTGTTCTGCATCTTCATCGACCCGATCCAGTCGGTGCTGGAGGCGATCACCCACCGTTCGCTATTCAGCGCCGACACCTATTTCCTCTCCCGCATCCCGGCCCGGATCGACTGGAGCGAGGTGGCTCTGGTGATCTTCTGGTCGCTGCTGATGAGCTTTATCGCCACCCTGCCGCCGGCCTGGCGGGCCTCGCGCCTCGATCCGGTGGAGGCGCTGCGGTATGAGTGAGGCGACGCCGGTCCTGTCACTGCGCGGCGTCACGCGCACCTATACCACCGGCGCCGGACGCGACCTGACGGTGCTGAAGGGCGTGGACCTCGACGTGCACGCGGGCGAGATCGTCGGCCTGATCGGGCCTTCGGGCTCGGGCAAGTCGAGCCTGCTGCACGCCGCGGGCCTGCTGGAGCATCCCACCGCCGGCCAGGTCGCGGTGACCGGGGTGGACTGCACCCACCTGAACGATCGGGCGCGCTCGCGCCTGCGACTGGGCGCCATAGGGTTCGTCTACCAGTTCCACCACCTGCTGGCGGAGTTCACCGCGCTCGACAACATCGCGCTGCCCCAGATGATCAACGGCGCCCGCCGTCCCGCCGCGCGGGCGCGGGCGCGGGAGCTGCTGACCCAGCTCGGCCTCGGCGACCGGCTGGACCACCAGCCCGCCCAGCTCTCCGGCGGTGAGCAGCAGCGGGTGGCTATCGCACGCGCCTTGGCCAACCAGCCCCGCCTGCTGCTAGCCGACGAGCCCACCGGCAACCTGGACCCCACCACCTCGGGCGCGGTGTTCCAGAGCCTGTTCGACCTTGCCCGGCTGCGGGGCGTGGCGTGCCTGATCGCCACCCACAACCTGCCCCTGGCCGATTTCATGGACCGGGTCTTCGCCCTGGAGGACGGCCGGCTGGTGGAGCAGCGGCGCGGCTGAGCGCGTTGAGGCTCCGACAGGAGTTCTCCCATGACCGGTTTCATGTTCGCTACCGGCGTGGAGAACAGCGCTCCCATCGTCGCCGGCGGCAAGCGGCTGGACGAGTACGAGGCCTGCGGCCACTACGCCCGCTGGCGCGAGGACTTCGACTGCGTGCAGGAGCTAGGCTTGCGCTTCCTGCGCTATGGCCCGCAGCTGTTCTCAACCTTCCTGGGCGAGGACCACTACGACTGGCGCTTCGCCGACGAGACATTCGGGGAGTTGCGCCGGCGGGGGATCACGCCCATCACCGATCTCTGCCACTTCGGCGTGCCGGACTGGATCGGCGACTTCCAGAACCCCGACTTCCCCCGCCTGTTCGAGGGCTACGCCCGCGCCTTCGCCGAGCGCTTCCCCTGGGTGCAGGTGTTCACCCCGGTGAACGAGATGTACATCTGCGCCAAGTTCTCCGCCATGACCGGCTGGTGGAACGAACGGCTAAAGGGCGACGCCAGCTTCGTCACCGCGCTGAAGCACATCGTGCGCGCCAACGTGCTGGCCATGCGCGCTATTCTGAAGGTGCGCCCCGACGCCATCTTCGTGCAGAGCGAGTCGTCCGAGCATTACCATGCGGTGCTGCCCGGCGCCTTGGACAAGCAGGACTTCCACAACCGTCACCGCTTCCTGTCCCTGGATCTGAACTACGGCCATCAAGTGGATGCTGGCATGTACCAGTACCTGCTCGACAACGGCATGACGCGGGAGGAGTACGACTTTTTCCAGGCCAATACGACCAAGTTGCGCTGCATCGTCGGCAACGACTACTACACGACATCCGAACAGTGGGTCTTCCCCGACGGGCGGTTGGAGGGCGCGGCCGACGTGCTGGGTTATAGCGAAATCACCCGCCAGTACTTCGCCCGCTACGGCATCCCGGTGATGCACACCGAGACCAACTTCGCCGAGGCCGGTGACGGTGCGGCGGTCCGGTGGCTGCGCAAGGAGTTCGCCAACGTGATCCGCGTACGCGACGCCGGCGTGCCGATCATGGGCTTCACTTGGTACTCGATCACCGACCAGGTGGACTGGGACGTCATGCTGCGAGAGGCGCGGGGCGTGGTGAACCCGCTGGGGCTGTTCGACCTGGACCGGAAGATCAGGCCGGCGGGTCGGGCGTATAAGGAGCTGGTGGCGGGCTGGCGCGAGCTGATGCCGGTTCAGACAGGGGTGCTGAAGCTAGTGGATTGAATCCAACGCTTGGTGCCCTCGGCTCGCTGCTGCGATGATTT